>JBMFPJ010000252.1:0-3564 GCA_049969175.1 Anaerolineae bacterium
GAAGTAGCCGTGGTTGTAAACGCCGGTGAGGCTATCGAGGCGGGCCTGTTCTTCTACCAGGGCGTGGTGGTAGGCGTTATCGAGTGCCAGGGTGGCATGTTGGGTGAGGTTGGCGAGCAGTTCCAGATCACTGCGGTCAAATGCATAGGGCTGATAGGAGCCGACGGCGATCAGTCCATGCACATGGGCGCCATTCATGGGAACGCCCATCCAGGATAGGCTGGCGCGGTCTTTTCCGACGATGACGAGCTGGATGCCCGGAATGTTGAGCTCACGCCGCAGGTCGGGGAGGAAAAGCTCTTGCTGGTTTTGGATGACCCAACCGCTGAGAGTGCCTTCCATGGCGACGCGCTGATCGGTGAAATATTCGCCGTCGTCGTAGAGCAATTTCAGGTTGATTTGATCGCCTTCGCTCAGGCCGAGATAGTAGGTATCGGCCTGCAGGGCGGCGCGAATGGCTTCATTGACCAGGGAGATGACCTGCTGGGTGTCGATAGAAGAGGTCACCTGACGGTTGAATTCGTTGATGATCTCTAATCTTTGAATTTGCTGTTGGGATAAGTGACGCAGACGTTGGATCGATTCGATCATGATGATGGCGATGATGGCCATGCCGGGGTGAACGATCCACGTGGCGAGAGGGGTGAGATGGTTGCAGTGGACAATTATGGCGGCCACCGTGGTGCTGATCAAAACCAGATAGGCCTGAGGTCTTTCGCCAAGAATGGACAGCGAGATGACGCTTAGCGCCATCAGGATGCTCAGGTAAATTTCCAGTTTTTCAGGAGAAATTGCGAAGATTCCTACCATGCCGAGGCTGGCAAGGACAGCATGCATCCAGGCGTGTGTTGGCTTGTATTTGCGTGAAGGAACCAGGACGAGGTTGAAGAAGATGATATATACCGCCCCCAGGGCGCCGAAGAGAGTGATGATGGCCGATTTGAGCGGATCTTGTGGCCAGAGAATGGGACCATTCAGCATTAGAGCCAGCAGGATCAGGGTTCCTGCCAGGGTAGCAGGGTAAAGGGACAGTTTGCGCTCATGGGGTGGAAGGCTGCGATGATTATTCATGGCGGGTGGTCAGGGGAACAAGATCGGCGACTGTGCCGCTTTCAATCAGACGTACAAAGGCGGCTACAATCTCCGGATCAAACAGGATGCCGGCCTGGGCGCGCAGGTAAGCCAGGGCTTCTTCGGGCGTGATTTTTTGCCGGTAAGGTCGGTTGCTGGTGAGGGCGTCGAAAGCATCCACCACGGCGAAGATGCGCGCCAGCAAGGGAATATCTTTGCCGCTCAACCCCACCGGATAACCACTGCCATCCCAGCGTTCCTGATGATAGCGGATGACATGAAGTGTATCCTGCAAGAAGGGGATGTCTTCCACGATTCGGGCACCAATATCCGGATGCTGGCGCATACTGGCCCATTCTTCGGGGGTCAGTGGGCCAGGTTTGTGCAAAATGGTATCGCTAATGCCAATTTTTCCGATGTCATGCAAAAGGGAACCGCGCTCCAGGGCTTTGAGTTGTTGTGGAGTGAGGCCAAGTGCTTTCCCTAATTCCACTGCCAGATGGCTGACGCGAACGCTATGTCCCTCGGTCTCGCGGTCGCGGGCATCCAGGGCGGTGGTCAGCGCGGCCAGGGTACGGTCGTAAGTCAATTCGAGTTCGTGGTAAGCGGTCTCGATTTCTTTGGCCTGTCGCCTGGATTCGACCATCAACAACGAGCGTTCCAGGGCAATGGCGGCCTGGTTGGCCAGAGTGCGCAGATCGGCAGGATTGGCCACTTTGCCACGGCTGGGGATGATGAGCCACAAGACGCCATATCGGCGCATGGGGGTTTGGATGGGGAAACAAATGCGCTCAGCGATTTGATCGGGTGAATGGTAGATAGCCTGGCCGGTCTTCATCACCTGTTCGATTAAATCCATGGGATGATGTGTTCCGCTGTGGGCGCCATTGCTATCTACTTCTACTTCTACTTCAACATTTCCTTGTTGGTTGAAGAGAACAATGCCTGCCGTCCTGCCACCGGCCAGTTTATAGGCAGTTTCGACCACAGCGCGTGCAGCTTCGCGTAATTCTTCTGATTGAATGATATGCGTGCTCAGCCGATAAAGCAGGGTGGTGGTCGTCAAAGTGGTGCGCAATTCTTTTTGTAGCCAGGTGCTTTCAAAGGCCCCGGCGGCTTGCATGGCCAGCAGGCCAGCCAGCCATTCGTCGTTTTCGCTGAAGAATACTTCGCCTTGTTTGCCAAAAGCCAGCAAGACGCCAATGCTCAGACGATGCAAGCGGATTGGCACCACCAGAGCACTGCGCAAACCACTATGATCAAGGTCTAATTTGGTCGTCGCGTGATATTTGCGCAAATCGCGAATGCGGAAGGGCACAATGGCATTGGTGCCGGTTTTCAGAATTTTTTCACCATTCCCGTGTGTGCTCAGGGAGGCCAGCAAGCGCGGCGCATGGCCAGCAAAAGCGATATAATTTGAATTTTCTTCTTTGCCCAGGTTGATTTTGACAAAAACGAAGCGCGCCTTGAGCGTTTGCCGGGCGATGGTGGCGATCTCCTCGACGGCCACTTGCGGATCGATCACGCTGGAAAGCGAGACGCCGGCCTCGATCAGATCGGTCAACCGCTGATAGTACGCTGAATGTTCCCAGCCACGTAATAACTCGGCAGCCATCATCTCCGCCAGGGCAATATCTGAGCTATTGAAGGTATTTGGCTTTTCGCTGGCGATTTCAATCGCTCCCTTGAGATGACCGTTGTGAATCAAAGGGATGGCTACGACTGAAAGACTGTTTTCATGCTCCAGGTTGAAATGATCGGGATCAAAGCGGGTATCGTTTACGATCTGCGTTTTACGCAAACGCACTGCCCGCCCGAGAATGCCCTCGCTGATGCCTTGCCGATAGCCAGGAGGAATGATGTGGGTCTTGCGCCCGGCGGCGGCCAGAACGACCAGCTCGCGGCGTTCTGCTTCGTGGGTGTACAGGCAGACCAGATCGCAATCCAACGCCTGCGCCAGCGAATTGACCGTCAACTGTGCCGCCACCGGCTGATCCAGCTGATTTTCCAGCTGCTGGCTGAGCTCGGTCAGCAGGGTGAGCTGGGCGTTGCGATGTCTTTCGGCGTTCAGCTGCCGGCTCAGGGCGTTGATCTGATCCGCCTGGGCGTGTAACCGGGCGTAGAGTCCGCTGCGAGTGTGGGCAAACGGCCGCAGGTAGCGGGCAATGCGCGCTTCCCATGAATCCGAATTTTGATCGTCCGGATTCCCCTCCATTGGCTGGGGTGACATCTCCGCCGGCTCGTTCATCAAGCCATGGATAGTCATCGTCGCCGTGGAGATGGCGTACAAAACCAGCAAAACCACCCCGCTGAAGAAAACGAAAGTGATTTCACGTACCGGAAAAAGTGAGCCCGGCAGAGCCTGATCCAGCAATTCCAGCAATATGGCCAAGAAGCTGGCCCCACCCAGCGTGGCCAAAGCACCCGTCAAAATCAGGCGCCGCCCCAGCAGGTCTTCTTCGGGTAACGTAAATTTGTGCCACGGAATCTGAT
>JBMFPJ010000253.1:0-3562 GCA_049969175.1 Anaerolineae bacterium
GTCGTTTTGTTGCAATTCGGTGATGGGGCCGTCAATGCCTTTGAGAATGACGCGCGAGAAGCCGATGATGGAGTTGAGCGGGGTGCGCAATTCGTGACTCATGTTTGCCAGGAACTGGCTCTTCAGGCGATCTACCTCGCGCATTTCTTTGACGGCCTGGATGGAGAGCTGGTAAGAACGAGCGTTGTCGATGGCGATGGCGATTTGGTCGGCCAGGGTTTGCAATACAGCGATTTCATCTTCTGTAAAAGCATTGGGGTATTCAGATTGAATATCCAGGGCACCGATGATGCGGCTACCCACGCGCAAGGGAATGGCGGCCTCGGCGCGCGTTTTGGGGAGCAAAGGATGAGGACGGTGAATCGGGCTGGTGGCGGTGTCGTTGACCACGAATGGGTTACCGCTGGCGGTCACTTCGCCAACGATAGACTTGGAACCTACGGGCAGACTGTGCTTTTGGCGTTTCATTTCTTTGCCGGCATCGCCGGTGGCTTCCTGGAGAATGGCGTTGAAGCCGGTCTCTTCGACGATAAACAGGCCAACGTGGTAGAAGCCGAAGCGGTTGCGGATCAGCTCTACGGCGCGGGTGAAGATGGTATTCAGGTCCAGCGTGGAGGTCACCAGACGACCGATTTCGGCGGTTGCCGCCAGGTACTCGTTGCGGCGTTGCAGGGTCATTTCAGCGCGTTTGCGGGCGGTGATGTCGCGCGCCACCAGGAAGACCTCTTCCTCGCTCAGCCTGGAAATGGTGCCATCAAACCAGTATTGATTTTGTTCGATCAATAGGGGGTATTCTACCTGGACGGTTCGCCCGGTTTGCAGACATTCTTGAATGGCAGCCATCAATATTTTGGCAACGTCGGCGGGGAGAACTTCAGTGATCGTTCTGCCCAGCATTTCATCAGGCGGGTGGAACAGGCGAGAGGGGGTGGTTGGGGCAATGCGTTGGTATCGTCCATCTTTGTCGTAGACGATGATGACATCGGTCATGGCGGCAAAGAGGGCGCTTAGCTCTGCTTGAGAGCGCTGTGTGGCTTCAAATAGCCGGGCGTTTTCAATGGCGAAGCCAATTTGAATGCCAACTGAGCGTGTTAGCTGGAATAGACGGTCGTTAATTTTTCCGGGAATGCTGTTGAAGGTGCAAAGTGTGCCGACTACACGTCCTTTGGCTTCGAGGGGAACGCCGAGGTAAGAAAGAATGCCTTGCTCGATCAGAGGGGAGACATCCAGGGGGGCGCCTTCACGCAGGTCGTTCAGGTCTAAAGGTTGACCACTGGTAAAGACATATTCGCACAGGCTATTCTGCAGACCATCGGTTTGGATTTTGTGCAGCAATGGAGCTGGCAGGTTGTGATAAACCGCCAGGTTAAGGGTGTGCTTCTCCTCATCGAAGAGGGAAATCAGGCCACCATCAAAGCCCATGACTTCCAAAATCTGGTGCAGGAGAACATCCAGTAGCTGATGAATTTCCAGGGTCTGGCTGGCTGAGGTGACGATGCGGTTGAGAGCAGCGAGCTCTTCGGCGCGGGCCTGGGTCTCCTGGAACAGGCGGGCGTTTTCCAGTGCCAGGGAGAGTTGATCGGTGACCTGTTGGACCAGCAGGCGATCTTCATCGCTCCAATTGCGGGAGTGCGAGTCATCAATGACCTGAAGGGTGGCCCATTCGTTTTGGTTCATTTGAAAGGCCAGGGCAATGCTGGCTGGTGCGCCCTCTCTGGCATCGCGGATGGTGATCTTGGGCTCTAAAAAGCGCGATGGGGTGGGGGAAGATGCCGTGATGGGCGCGGTCGGCCCAAGGTCCGGCAAAGGTGGCGTGCCTTTGGGGGTTGGTTTGGCGCTTGTGAGCGGTTCGACCGTTTTGATCTCGGAGAAGAGCTTGTCAAGCCGCTTGTTTATTTTCGGTTTCTTTGGCATATTCCACTAACTCCTGAGCCAGGAGGCGATATTGAATGGCGCCGCGGGTGCCGGGCCTGTAGCGGGTGATGGGCAGGCCCGCAATTGGGCTTTCACGCAGTTTTGTGTCAATTTCGATAACGGTTTCAAAAACGCCTTCTCCAAAGGTGGTTCTTAACTGGTCGTGGATGTTGCGATGGGTGCGGTTGCGCCGATCCAGCATGGTGACCAGGATGCGATAGGCCAGGCTGGGGTTGGTTTCGAGGCGAACGCGACGGATCAGGCTCATCATGTTGCGCAAGGCATAGGCCGAGAAGAATTCTGGTTGGGTGGGGATGATGAGCAGGTTTGCCGCGCTAAGTGCGTTGAGGGTAATGGCGCCGAGGGAGGGGGGACAGTCCATGAGGATGTAATCGTAGGGGAGGGGGCCGGCGGATTGAATGGAGCGCCGCAAGGTGGTGGCGAAGCCGGTGCGAATGGGTAAAAATTGTTCGGCGGCTTCGATCTTCAGGCTGGAGGGGATGATGTGCAGGTTTTCAATATCGGTGTAACGTCGGGCGCTGAGCAGTGGGGCGGCTTCAATGAGGATGTTGCTGGAGGTGAATTCTGCTTCTGCCGGTTCGATGCCAACGCCCAGGGTCAGGTTGGCCTGCGGGTCGAGATCAATCAGCAAGACACTGTTTCCCAGTTCGGTCAGGGCGGCGCCCAGCGAAAGGGTGGTGGTGGTCTTGGCGACCCCGCCTTTTTCGTTGGAGATGGCGATTGTAAACGTCATTCTTCCTCCCGCTTTTTGCCCTCAGAGACTTTTTGAGGAACAACTTCCACGCGGCTGGCTCCCAAGGCGTTTTTGAGTTCTTGAATGGCGGTTTTAATCATCTCGTTCGGGTCGTTGGTGGAGCGGATGCGTGAGGTGATTTCAGAGACCAGACGTTCTCGTTCGGCGCGGCGGTTGGTCTCTTCAAAGAGGCGGGCGTTTTCCAGGGCCAGAGCCAGGCGTTCTGAAATGGCCTGGATGATTTTGATTTCTTCCTGGCGCCAGGTGCGACCGCTTTCGGTACCTTTGACGTTGAGCACGCCGAGAATCTGGTCGCGTAGCCGAATGGGGACAATGACCGTCTCACTGTCTTCGGATGAGGCGGGTTTTTCGACCACAACTTCACCTTTTTCCAATGCCTGGCGGGTAGTTTCGGAGAGGGTGATTGTATCCACGAATTTTCCGCCGGCCAGGGATTTGTAGTAGCCGAGTTTGCGTCCTTGCCGGGCGAAGGCGTGCCAGCCTTGCTGAACGTATTGTCGGTAGAAGGCTTGCGATTCGCTGAGGGCTTTTTGAGTTTGCTCAATGAGACGAGCATTGTTGATGGCGATGGCAATCTGGTCTGCCAGGGTGCTGAAGGTATGGGTATCTTCTTCGGTGAAGGCGCCTGGTTCAGAGCTTTGTACATCCAGGACGCCGATCATTTGATTGCCAACTTTGAGGGGGAGTGCCATCTCAGAGCGCGTTTGGGGGAGATCGGGGTTGTTGAAGAAGACAGCGTCCACGCCTACATCCAGGGCGATGCGAGGTTCACCAGTTTGGGCGACGTAGCCAACGATGCCGGTTTTCCCGACGGCGAGGCGGTGCCCGCGGGCCAGCATCCGCTTGCCGCCTTCACTGTTGGCGGCGCGCAGG
>JBMFPJ010000254.1:0-3558 GCA_049969175.1 Anaerolineae bacterium
TCAAACGGCTTCGCAAGAAGCAGTTGCCCGCTCCCGCCCTTTCAACTGCTTAAGTTATGACAGATGGAGGTAACCCAAGATGGATCTCGGTCTCAAAGGCAAAGTTGCGCTGGTCACTGCCGCCTCAAAGGGACTGGGCAAAGCCACTGCACGTGAGTTTGCTCGCGAGGGGGCACAACTCGCCATTTGTGCTCGCAGCGATTTGCTCGAACAAACGGCGCAGGAGATCGCTCAGGAAAGCGGGGTGCGCGTCCTGCCCATCCGCGCCGACCTGACTCGCCCGTCCGACATCGAAGCGCTGGTAGAGATCACGCGGCGCGAATTCGGGCGCATTGACATCCTTTTCATCAACGCGGGTGGCCCCAAACCCGGGAATTTCCTTTCGCTCACCCCACAAGATTGGGAAGAAGCCATCCATTTGACTCTGATGAGCGTCGTCCGCCTGTGCTATGCCGTGGTACCAGACATGTTGCAACGCGGGGAAGGGAGCATCGTTACGACACAATCGTATTCGGTCAAACAACCCATTGATAACCTGATCCTTTCTAACTCCTTGCGCATGGCGGTGATCGGCCTGATGAAATCCCTGGCTAACGAGCTGGGACCAAAAGGAATACGGGTCAATTCGATCAACCCAGCCTGGACGTGGACGGAGCGAGTCCAGCAATTGATGGCAGATCGCGCCGCTCGTAACGGCACTACTCCCGAAGCCGAGAGCGCCAAAGTCACCAGTGACGTGCCGCTTGGCCGGATGGGCACGGTGGAAGAATTCGCCCGCGCCGCCGTCTGGCTGGCCTCGCCGGCCGCATCCTTTATCCATGGTCACGCCTTGATGTTCGATGGGGGAGCCGTAAAGGCAGCCTTGTAAAGTCAGGTCTCCGAAGTCTGTGAGACTTCGGAGACCTCTTCTAAACCTATTCTTCAACAAAACCAAACATAGCCACCACATTTTTTCACTGGCTACAGAATGGCGGGATACACTGAGCATACTCGCCAAATGGAGGATCGCCATGTCAGAAACATCCCGGAAAACGCCCCACAGTGCCGCGCGGAAAAAATAGTCAGCGCTTTGGTTGAAGCGGTCGACCTTTCTGCTGCCCGTGCTTGTTTCGTTGAGCCTGCTGGCAGTGACCGCCTATATC
Source organism: Anaerolineae bacterium (assembly GCA_049969175.1). Classification (GTDB taxonomy): domain Bacteria; phylum Chloroflexota; class Anaerolineae; order Anaerolineales; family Villigracilaceae; genus DAOUAN01. The sequence continues at coordinate 1,143 of JBMFPJ010000254.1, forward strand.
ATCGGCACAAAGCTGGAAGAACACGATAGTTTTTGCGCCTCCTGCCATACCCAACCAGAGCAGGAATTTTTCAGCCGTTCGCTGCAATCTCCCGCCACCGACCTGGCCTCGTTTCATGCTGAGAAAGGGGTCTTGTGCATCCAATGTCACGCTGGCAAGGGCGTTGTTGGACGCACGCTCGGTTTGATGGCAGGCGCCCAGGACCTGGTCGCCTTTTGGAGCGGACATTACCCCAGTCCGGCCAAAATGGAAGAGCCACTCCCTGATGCCAATTGCACCCGTTGCCACGCCGATGTACTGACCCGGCGAGATTTCAACAATCATTTTCATTTTCTCCTCGCCCAATGGCAAAACATTGACCCCAAAAACGCCGCCCGCTGTGTTTCCTGCCATTCCTCACACACCACAGCCGGCAAAGCCACCGACATGTTCCTGATCGAACAGCCCACCGTGCAGGTCTGCCAGAAGTGTCACGCCCTTGCCGGTGGTTAAACACCATCCAGATAATTCACACCCCTCCCGCTCAACCCTCTCTCGCGGGCACTGTCTTCCAGGCGCATGAAACAGCGGACATAAAACGAGCGTTCCAGCAGCCCGCACGGGGATCCCCTCCATGGTATACCTGCAAACCACGCTAAAAGCGGGATAGGCGGCCTGGGCCGCCTTCGTAAACAGAACCTGCCGGTTTATCGGCGGGCGGGAATGGGCCATCACCAGGGCATTCCCCGCAGACAAACGTGGTGTAGAGCACATGCCTTTTGCGCGGAAGGGGCAGGGATGGAAGTACACCTGAGCACAGCAATTTTGAGAAAGCCATGGCTGATTTCTTTCATCCCCTTTTGTTCGTGGTACACTTTTGCCATCTTCTCTCCTGGAGGTACCATGCCCCTTGCGATTTGCCTGAATTGCCAGCGAAGCGAAGAAGAAACGCCCTTGCTCGTGCTCACCTTCAAGGGTGAGACTCGCTACCTGTGCGCACAATGCCTGCCCATCCTCATTCACCGACCGCAACACCTGGCCGAAAAGTTCCCTGGCGCCCGGCTCGCCGCCTCCGGTCCCAGCCATTGAAGTCAGCCCCTGGCTTATGCGCCATCTTTCCCGTCTCACCCGCAATTCACTGATCGTCGCCTTCTTCTTCGGCCTGGACAAAATCCTGGCGTTCGTCCGCGCCGGAATCATCTCGCGCCGTTACGCCGATTCGGTCTATCTGCTCGATACCTTCAACGCCGCCAATAACCTGCCCGACGTGCTCTTCGCCCTCATCTCTGGCGGAGCACTGGCCATGGCTTTCATCCCCCTGCTGAGTGAATACCTGACCACCCGCGATCGCGCCGCCGCCTGGGATTTGTTCTCGCGCGTGGCCAATGTGGCATTTCTGGTCACCGCCGGACTGGCGCTGCTCATCGCCCTCTTCGCCGAGCCGATCGTGGATGCTGAGATCGGTATCGCCCCCGGCTTCAATGCCGCACAGCGCACTCTGCTGGCCGACTTGATGCGCCTGAACCTGATTGGCACCCTCATTTTCTCCATCAGCGGACTGGTGATGGCCGCCTTGCAGGCCAATCAGCATTTCGTCCTGCCGGCGCTGGCGCCCATTGCTTACAACCTGGGGCAAATCTTCGGTGCTATTTTTTTGGTGCCGCGCTGGGGCATTCACGGCCTGGTCTATGGGGTGATTCTGGGTGCGGTTCTGCACTTGCTGGTGCAGGCGCCAGCACTCTTCAAGTTCGGCTTTCGCTGGACGCCGGCCCTCGACTTGCGTCACACCGGCTTGCTGGAGGCCTTGCGCCTGATTGCACCTCGCTTGCTGACCATGGGCGGGATTCAGCTCATCGTGCTGGCACGCGACAACCTGGCCTCCCGCCTGGGGCAAGAAGGCGCAGTCACTGCCCTCACTTACGGCTGGATGATGATGCAGGTGCCGGAGACGATTCTGGGAACCGCAATCGCCACCGCCATGCTGCCTACTCTCTCCGAGTACGCTGCGCGCGGGGATTTGGGCGGATTCCACCAAACTATCGAGCGCGGCCTGCGGGTGCTGATCTCGCTTACCCTGCCGATTGCGGCCATCGTGGGCGTGGTCCTCCCGCCCCTGGTGCGTGGCGTCTTTGGCTTCGATACCAATACCACATCATTGATCACCTGGACGGGACGCGCCTACCTGTTCACGCTGACCGGTTATGTGCTTCAGGAAATTGCGGCACGCGCATTCTACGCCCGCAAGGAGCCCGTATTTCCATTGTATTCCGTCGGTTTGCGGCTGGTGATTTTTTTGGGTGTTGGCATTTCGGCAGTGTGGTTCTTCCGCAACATTGGCGCGCCAATCATCGCTTTGGGAGAGATCGCCCTGTTGATTGAGGCAATTGTATTGTTCGCCTGGCTTTCCCGACGCACCCAAGCCCCGTTGCACCTGGGG
>JBMFPJ010000255.1:0-3551 GCA_049969175.1 Anaerolineae bacterium
CTGGTTGGCGCTCGCCGGTATCCTGAACTCGATTGTAGGCCTGTACTACTACCTCAACGTCTTGAAGGTGGTGTACCTCTACCGCATGCCCGGCGAAGCGGAAGAACAGCACCCTGTCCCGTTGACACGGCCCTACACCATTGCCCTGGTCACGCTTTCCGTTGGCATTCTGTTGATCGGCGCACTCTTCGCTCCCTGGTTCAACTGGGCGACTCAGGCCGCTTTGAACCTGCTTTGATTGACGCATAGATACCTTGTGATATAATCCACGACCATGAAACGACCGGACGAGCAGAACACCCAGAACCACTATCAGTATGCGCTTAACCTGACGCTGGCTGCGGTAGCCGGTCAGGTGGGCTTCATCACCCTTGTCGTAATCGTGGTCGCGTTGTTCGGCGGCCTGGCGCTGGATAAATTTCTTGGCACCAGGCCGATGTTTACCATCATTTTCATGATCGCAAGTGTGCCGGTGACTGTGACGCTGATGTTCCGCATCGTGCGCGCCGCCACCAGCCGCATCAAACCCGCGAAACAATCTGAAAATCCAGAAACCCCTGAGGAGGACAAGAATCGTGAGTGAAAAACAAAAAGCTGGATGGCGTTGGGGTAAGGCTCGCTGGATTGTTCTGGCAGCGATTCTCCTCGGTTTGTTCCTGTTCACCAATTTCTTCGGGATTGGCTTGGGAATCAAACCGACCATGCCCGGCGTGTTCCTGCCAGGTGAGCGCCTGAGCGAAAAGCCATTGTTTACCATCCCTGGCATTGGGCCTTTCTATTCCACCAATACCACTACCGGCCTGCTTCTGGCAGACCTGGTCATCCTCTTGATCGCCATTGCAGTCACCCGTGGGGTGCGCAGTGGCAAATTGGTGCTGACCGGTTTCGCCGGCGCGGTGGAAGCCATGCTGGAATTGCTGCATGGTATGACTGAAGGCACCGCTGGCAAGTGGACGCGAACCATCTTCCCCTGGTTTGCCACCATTACCTTGCTGGTCCTGGCCTCCAACTGGCTTGGCTTGCTCCCTGGCGTGGAGACCATCGGTTTGATCCACGAAGGGCATGGACGGTATGCTGTTCGGGACCTCGGCACCATTGGTGGACTGAAGATTCAAACAATCTGGGCGAATGAACATTCGGCAGAAGGTTCCGCCGAACACGCTGGCGCTTCGCTGATTCCCTTCATGCGCCCGGTTTCCACCGATTTGAACTTCACCTTTGCCCTGGCTCTGGTGGCGGTGGTGATGGTGCAGGTCATGGGCTTCCGCTCCCAGGGAGTGGGGTACCTGACCAAATTCTGGAATACCAAGACCCTGTTCAGCCGCCCGATCTTCGGCGTGATCGATTTCGGCGTTGGCCTGCTCGAACTGGTCTCGGAATTTTCCAAAATTCTCTCGTTTGCCTTCCGTCTATTTGGTAACATGTTCGCCGGTGCCGTGTTGTTGTTCGTCATCGGCTCCCTGGTGCCGGTTTTTGCTCAATCGATCTTCTATTTGCTCGAATTTTTCGTCGGCCTGATTCAGGCTCTTGTCTTTGGTATGCTGACGATGGTGTTCATGGCACAAGCCACCCAGGGCCATGGCGAACACCACGAAGAAGCACATGCGTAAGTCTTCGGGCGTGTGAAGCCCGGTAAAAGAGGCGGTTCGCCGCCCGAAAACTACTCACGGAGGTATTTCAAAAATGGATGCTGCTGCTGCTAAATTAATCGGTGCTGGTCTGGCAATGATCGGCGCAATTGGTGCTGGCGCGGGGATTGGTATCGTGACCAGCGGTGCGGTTCAGGCGATGGGGCGCAACCCCGATGCCACCGGCACGATCCAGACAAACATGATCCTCGGTATCGCTTTCGCCGAAGCGGTGGCGATTTACTGTCTAGTTGTTGCTCTGCTCATCCTGTTTGTCTTCTAAAATCGGGAGGATGCCTTGGAAGCGCTGGGAATTAATCTACCCTTCCTGCTGGTGCAGATCGTCAACCTGATCATCGTCTATACGGTGGTGGTCAAGTGGGTTGTTGGCCCCATTATGGGCCTGCTCGAAAAACGCCGCGAGACGATCGCTCAAGGCCTGGAAGATGCTCGTATCGCCGCTGAGGCCCGCGCCAACGCGGAAAAAGAAGCGGCAAAGATCAAAGCCGATGCCCAGGCAGAGGCCAGCCGCATCATTCGCGAAGCCACTGAACGCGCTGAACAGGCGGCCAAAGAAGTCAAATCTGCCGCTGAAGCCGAGGCCGCTAAGGCTCGCGAGGCTGCTCTGGCTGACGTGGAAGCGGAGCGCAATCGCATTCTGGCCGATTTGCGCGGCCAGGTGGCGGCCCTTTCCATCGCTGCTGCCCAGAAGCTGGTCGGTGAAGCACTGGACGAGAAGCGCCAACATGCTCTGCTCAACGAATTCTTCTCCGGCGTCAAGTCGGGCAAGGTGGTTGTGCTGGATGAGGCGAATTTCACCGGCGCATCCGCCGAAGTCACCAGTGCCCTGCCCTTGACCAAAGAAGAGGAAGAAATCATCAAGAAAGAGATTTTGTCCAAAGTCGGTGCCCAGGCAGTGACCTTCCGGGTGGACCCGAACATCCTGGGTGGGCTGGTCATCAAAGTCGGCGACAAAGTGCTGGATGGCTCTGTCGCGGCTCAACTTGAAGACCTGCGCCAGTCGCTGAAATAGTCGGCGTGATTTCTCCAAGAGGGTTTTGGTACAATAGCCAAAACCCTCTTTTTGTTTTGAAAGATACACCGCTCTATGACTCAACTTCCCACTCTTGCAACCCTCTTTGCTGAATTTCCCTTTCGTTATTCACCCATAGAACTTCCCCCCCTGCCCATTAACGGCATTGCCATCGACAGTCGTAAGGTGGAAGCGGGTAACCTGTTTATTGCTCGTCGCGGCGGCACGACCGATGGGCATCGTTTTATCCCGGCGGCCATTGAACGCGGCGCGGCGGCCGTGGTTGGCCAGGAAGATTTGAGCGGACTCTCCGTCCCGTATGTACGCGTGCCCGATTCGGTGGAAGCGGTCACCTGGCTGGCCGCGGCCTTTTATGGTTTTCCGGCTCGCCGCCTGACTGTGATCGGGGTCACCGGCACCGATGGGAAGACGACCACCAGCAATTTGATCTACCGGATTTTGCTCCAGGCCGGGCTGTGCGCTGGGATGATCACCACGGTCAACGCCGTGATCGGTGATGAAGTGCTCGATACGGGTTTTCACGTTACCACCCCAGATGCGCCGGATGTTCAACGCTACCTGGCGCGCATGGTGCAGGCTGGACTGACCCATGTCGTCCTGGAGACGACCTCTCACGGATGGGCGCAACATCGGGTGGATGCCTGTGAGTTTGATATTGGTGTGGTGACTAATATCACCCACGAGCATCTCGATCAGCATGGCTCTTATGAGAATTATCGGGCAGCCAAGGCGCGGTTGTTCACCTCCCTGGAGCGGACATTGCCCAAAGCCCAGGGCAACCCGCGTTTAGGGGTGATCAATCGCGATGATCAGTCGTATGCCTTTTTGGATGAGTTGATTCGGGTGAACAAAAAATGCTATGGGCAGAG
>JBMFPJ010000256.1:0-3550 GCA_049969175.1 Anaerolineae bacterium
GACGGCCACGGCTGTTGTGCAGGCCACGCAAGCCGCTTCTGATGTGTTGGGCGAACTGGAGGCATTGTTCGGTGATAGTGATATTCCCTATAAAGAGGGCCACCTCGCCTGGCGGCAAAGTGAGCCGATCTCTATTGATCTCACCGGCCCTGACGAGAAAGCCAAAGCCCTCGACGAAAAAATCACGGCTGCAGATTTTATCTTCAAGTCAGATGTAACCTGGAACGCCAGCGGAATCCTGGTGTGCGGCGCCATCTTTCGTTCGGAAGCCAATATTGAGCAAGGCAAACAATACCAATTCCTCTTCTTGCGCTTCTCCGGCTTGCCCGCCTGGGATATTGAAGTGCATGAATTCGGCAAATTCAAGAACGCACCGGTTAAAATCAAATTCTCTGATGCACTGGACCTGAGCAATGGGGCTACCAATCAGTTTGTACTGGTGGGGCAGGGCGAAAAATTCACACTGTTCCTCAATAAGGTGCGTCAGGGCACGTATTATGACTATAGCAAGCAGCTCAGTGAGGGCATTTTTGGCTTTTTTGCCATGCAAGATTCTGGCAAAGGCAGTTGTAAATATAACAACTCCTGGCTGTGGGTGCTGAAATAGGAATTTCTGAAATCTACCCATTTTTCCCTTGACAAATTGGATAAAGTTTGTAGAATATATATCAACTTTATCTAATAAATTATGCCTGTGAACACGATTTTACTTTGCTCCTGTCCAGGGCGGGGTTCGTAACCACCGCCCTGTAGAGAAACCCCTGCAGTCAACGGCTCAGGACGGTGGCCGACCCCGCTTGCGAAAATCCGCAGTGGGCGCTGGTGCGCCGTCCTTTTGTTTTCGCCGTTGACTGCTTTGTTTTAACATGGTGATTTTATGACGATGATTCAAGATCAACTGACCTTTACAACACCCGATCTGACCGATCTCTCTGACCTGGTAGGAAACACGCCCCTCTTGCCGCTTCGCCGCGTGACCCGGAGCCTGCCGCGGCGCGTCCAGGTGTTGATCAAAGCCGAATGGTTCAACCCTGCCGGCTCGGTCAAAGATCGCCCAGCCCTCAACATCATTCGCACCGCTCTAGCGAATGGGAATTTACCTCCCGGCAAGCGCCTGCTGGATTCTACTTCGGGCAATATGGGGATTGCCTATGCCACCTTTTGTGCTTCGCTGGGCATTCCCATCACGCTGACGTTGCCGGCCAATGCCAGCCCGGAACGCATCAGCATCCTGCGCGCCCTTGGCGCCGAACTGCTGTTGACCGATCCGCTGGAAGGTTCCGATGGCGCTATTCGCCTGGCACGTCAGCTGGCCAGTGAATATCCCGACAGATTCTGGTACGCCAATCAGTATGATAACCCTGCGAACTGGCAGGCTCACTACCAGACCACCGGCCCGGAAATTTTCGCTCAGACGGGTGGGCAGGTGACGCATTTTGTCGCTGGGGTGGGTACTTCGGGCACGCTGATGGGGGTTGGTCGCTACCTCCGCCAGGTAAAGCCAGAAATCCAAATCATTCAAGTGCAACCGAACGAAGCTTTCCATGGCCTGGAGGGGCTGAAACACATGCCAACTGCTCTTGTGCCGGCGATTTTCGATGTTACCTTTGCTAACTGCACGATTTCGGTTGAAACTGAGGCCGCCTACGAAATGGTCCGTCGCCTGGCGCGCGAAGAAGGCTTGTTTGTGGGCATTTCCTCCGGGGCGGCGGCCTGGGTAGCGTTGCAGCTTGCCCGCGAACTGGAAGAAGGCGTGGTTGTCACCGTGTTTCCTGATGCCGGCTACAAGTACTTGAGCGACAAAGCCTTATGGGAGGCCCAATGAGCACCATCGAAATTCCCCTTTCCCTGCTGGAACGCATCCATGCCCATGGGGAGGCGGCGTACCCTGAAGAGGGCGCTGGTTTCCTCCTCGGTCTGGTCGGTGAACCGAAACGGGTGGTGGAGATTTTGCCTCTGCCCAATCTGCGCGAGGCTGAGGCCCGGCGCAATCGCTACCTGATCGCTGCCCAAGATTATCTTCAGGCCGAGCTCACTGCCGAACAGCTGGGATTGAGCCTGATTGGTGTCTTTCACTCACACCCCGATCATCCCAATCGCCCTTCTGAGTTCGATCGTGAGTGGGCGCAACCTTTCTTTTCCTATCTCATCACCAGCGTTGAACAGGGACGCGCAACGACTTCCTGCTGCTGGCAATTGAGCGAAGACCGCTCTCACTTTATCGAAGAGACACTGCTGACATTGCAGAGTCTTTCATCCGATGTTCAAATATCTTAGTATGGAGGTTCCCATGTCTCTCTATTTTGTCCGTCATCAACATAGTGCTGAAACCTGCCCGGCGAAAGACCCGCAAATGGGCCAAATGCTCTTACAACATGTCAGCAAAACCAATGCCCGCAAATTTGGCGTAGATTTGCTCGGTGAGGCTGTGCTCGACAATCAGCACACTTTGATTGATTCTGCATCGAATGAGACGAATGTCCCGAATTTTCTTCGGGAACATTCGATGCAAAAAAGAATCGAGCTTTATTGCAGATAAAGTCTAATCAATGCTTGATTTGCCTGAATATCAGGCAACACAGTAAAATTCTATTTTGATGAGGTAAACATGCCTGTTTTGAAAATTCCTACTCCTTTGCGTTACTATACCAATGGCCATGCCGAAGTGCAGGTACATGGCGAAAACGTTGGCGCCGCCCTCAGTGATCTGATCGTACAATTCCCTGCGCTGAAGCCACATCTGTACAATGGTGATGGTCAGTTGCGCCCATTTGTCAATCTGTTCCTCGGCGAGAACAACATCAAGGACTTACAAGGCCTGGAGACGCCGCTCACCGAAAATGACCGCCTGCTGTTGATTCCCTCCATTGCAGGTGGAAGGGCTCTTGTTTAGATGGGGAGAAACCATGTTACCCGGTTTAACTCACGAAGAAATCCTGCGTTATTCTCGTCACCTGCTGATTCCCGAAGTGGGCCTGGAGGGGCAGCGCAAGCTGAAAGGCTCGTCGGTGCTGGTGATCGGCACTGGTGGCCTCGGTTCACCGGTAGCGTTATATCTGGCTGCGGCAGGGGTAGGTCATATTGGCCTGGTAGATTACGATGTAGTGGATTCATCCAACCTGCAACGGCAAATCATCCACGGAACGAGTCGCGTGGGGCAGCTCAAGGTCGAATCGGCGCGTGAACGGATGCTGGACCTGAACTCCGACATCGAGGTCGAAATTTACAACGAGCCGTTTACTTCCGAAAATGCCATGCGCATTGCCCGGGGCTATGATGTCCTGATTGACGGCACGGATAATTTCCCTACCCGTTACCTGACCAATGACTTGTGCGTTTTTTTGGGCATTCCCAACGTTTACGGCTCGATCTTCCGCTTCGATGGGCAGGTCAGTGTGTTCGATGCGCGTCGCGGACCGTGCTATCGCTGCCTGTTCCCGGAGCCGCCGCCGCCCGGACTGATGCCCTCCTGCGCAGAGGGTGGCGTGTTGGGCGTTCTGCCTGGCACCATCGGCACGTTACAGGCCACCGAAGCGTTGAAACTCCTGCT
>JBMFPJ010000257.1:0-3550 GCA_049969175.1 Anaerolineae bacterium
ATGCTCAAATACCGCATCCGTCACCTGCCCGTCGTGGAAAAAGACAAACTCATTGGCCTGGTCTCCATGCGTGACGTAGTCGAAATCCTGTTAGACGACAAAGAAAGCATCATCAAAGGACTGGAAAACTACATCCTCGGTTCAGGGTTTGCCACATGAACACCCCTTCAGGGGAAAACTATTTTGGTACAATTGCCCCATGCGTTTTCTCGCCCTCGCCCTGCTGCTGGCGCTTTTAGCCTGCACCCCAGCACATCCAACGCCCGTGCCCTACCCCACTTACGATCCTTTCGTACCGGCTGGCGAGAATACCAACCTGCCGATCCCGGCAAACGGGACGATCCCCGATTCAACCCGACCAGCCGGCCCAACCCCCACGCGAGCGCCTCTCTCCGTGACCCCGGCGGGGCGCGCCGCCAACCAGCCGCTTCTCACCCCCACGCCGGATTCCCCCCACTTGCTCCCCACCCCACGCCAGCAAGCTGAACAATACGTCGTCCAGGCAGGCGATACCTTGGGCGGAATCGCCGAACGGTACGGCGTCAGCGTACCTGCCTTGATGGAAGCCAACCACATCAGCAACCCGAACCTGCTCTCCGTCGGAGTCATCCTCAACATCCCTGCCCCCCAAACCGGAGAACAAGGCTCCCCCTTCAAAATCATCCCCGATTCCGAGCTGGTCTATGGGCCGGCCAGCGCTCTCTTTGCTTTGGATAGTTTTATCCAAAGCAAAGGCGGCTACCTTTCATCCTATACGCAAGATATAGATGGCACGCCACTGAGCGCCGCCCAGATCATCCTGCGCGTTGCCCAATACTACTCCGTCAACCCGCGTCTGCTTCTGGCGCTCATCGAATATCGCAGCGGATGGGTCACCCAGCCACAAGCCACCCCCAGTGACTACCCCCTCGGCCTGCTCGACGCAAACCACGCCGGCCTATACCGTCAATTGACCTGGGCCGCCAACGAACTCAATCGCGGCTACTACTTATGGCGAGCCAACGCCGTGTCCACCTGGGTACTCGCCGATGGCACAGTCATCCCCATCGCCCCCACCATCAACGCTGGCACCGCCGCCGTGCAGGCTTTCTTTGCTCGCCAGGATGACCAGGCGACCTGGCAAAAAGACGTTGGGCCCTTTGGCCTGTTCCAGACCTATTACTTCCTCTTCGGTAATCCCTTCGACCTGGCCATTGAACCCCTCCTCCCCGCTGGCCTGAGTCAGCCGCACATGACCCTGCCCTTTGAGCGCGGAGTCATCTGGGCTTTTACCGGCGGTCCGCACGGCGGCTGGGATACCGGCTCGGCCTGGGCCGCATTAGACTTTGCCCCTGTGGGAGAAACACAGGGCTGCTATACCAGCGACGCCTGGGTCACCGCCGTGGCCAATGGTCTCATCGTGCGCAGCGGCGACGGCGCCGTCTTACAAGACCTGGACAACGACGGCTACGAACAAACCGGCTGGGTGATCTTCTACATGCACGTCGAAAGTCGCGACCGCGTCCAGGCCGGAACCTACGTTTACACCGGCGACCGCATCGGGCACCCTTCCTGCGAAGGCGGCGTATCCAAAGGTACCCATCTGCACCTTGCCCGCAAATACAACGGCGAATGGATTCCCGCCGACGGCAACCTGCCGTTTATCCTCGATGGCTGGGTCTCCTCAGGAAACGGCAATGAATATGATGGCTTTCTAAAACGCGGCGCTCAAACGTTGGAAGCCTGGAACGGCATCAGTGAAATCAACGAAATCAAACGCTAACTCAGGTGAAATTAAGCAACACAGGTATAATTCAAGCGGAATTTTCCTGTGAAACGCCCCGCCATTATTGCTCTTCTTTTGCTCCTCTTACAAACCGCTTGCGGAACTCCCTATGGCCTATGGGGAGTTTACTTTACGCCTACCCCAGAACAATCGCCCCTCCCCCCAGCCATCATCACCACCACCGCGGAGCCAAGCATCCCTCCCTCGCCGCCACCTCCCACTTCCACCCCGGTAAGCGACCCGCTACCCGCCTCTGCCTCGCCCGCTCCAACCGTCGTCATCGCCCCGACCAGCACCATTGCTCCCGAGGTGGCCCCCATCCTGTATTACACCCAGAGCGGCGATACCCTCCCCGCCCTGGCAAAGCGTTTCAACGTCGCTCCGAACGAAATCAGCGCCTCTCAGCCCCTGCCCGAAAAAGGCCTGATCGACCCCGGCACCCTGCTGGTCATCCCCAACCGCATCGGCGAGGCTACCACGCCCAACGTTCATCTCCTGCCCGATAGCGAGATCGTCTTTTCCGCTACCTCCGCCGGCTTCGACATTGCTGGCTATATCCAGAAAAGCGGCGGTTACCTGAAGACTTACCGCGAATATCTCAGCACCGGTGGCTGGACCGACAGTCCCCAAATCATCACCCGCCTGGCCTACGAGAACTCCATTAACCCCCGTTTATTACTGGCTGTACTGGAATACGAAAGCCACTGGGTGCGCAGCCAACCCCTGGATGACCTGCATCTGGACTTTCCCCTCGGCTTTCAGGACTATCGCTACAAAAACCTGTTCATGCAAATGGTGTGGGCCATTAATCAGATTTCAACCGCATACTATGGCTGGCGAACTGGCAACCTGACTGAACTGACTTTCAATGATGGCACACATCTGCGCATCGAACCCCAACTGAACGCCGGCACTGTCGCTATTCAATATCTTTTCTCCCGCTTGCACAGCCAGGCACAATGGTCGCGCATCATTGATCCGGACAGCGGCTTCCCGGCTCTCTACGCCGAAATGTTCGGCGACCCCTGGACGCGCGCTGACCGTGTCACCCAAATCTTCCCCGCGGGCATCCGCCAACCTCCCCTCGCGCTCCCCTTTGAGGTCAACATCCCCTGGAGCTACACCGGCGGCCCACACGGCGCCTGGGAACACGACGGCGCTCTGGCTGCTATCGACTTTGCCCCATCCAGCGATCACACCGGTTGCGTAGAAAGCAATGCCTGGGTCACCGCTTCTGCCGCCGGGCTGGTAGTGCGTTCCGAAAATGGCATCGTTGTCCTCGACCTGGATGGTGACAACCACGAAGAAACCGGCTGGAATCTGCTTTACCTGCACATCGCCAGCAAAGATCGGGTGCAAAAAGGAGTATGGGTCGAAGCCAATGAACCCATTGGCCACCCCTCCTGCGAGGGCGGCGTAGCAACCGGTACCCATGTACACTTTGCCCGCAAATACAACGGCGAGTGGGTCATTGCCGACGGCCCGCTGCCCTTCAACCTGAGTGGCTGGACGGTCGTAGCCGGCGAAAAGCCTTACGAAGGCCTGTTGATCAAAGGCAATCGCACGATTATCGCGGATCCGTTGGGACGCTCCTGGTCTGTTATTATTCGTGAACCTGATGGAACTCCCACCCCTGTCCGCCCATAAAAAATTTTGGAATGTTTTGTTCCTCCTGGCACTGTTGCTCAGTGCCTGTGCCCCCGCGCCCCATGCCCAAATTGAGCCCCCTCCTGCACCCGCCGTAGATAGCCAATCCTCCATCCAGCCCATCTTGCCTACTCCCCT
>JBMFPJ010000258.1:0-3532 GCA_049969175.1 Anaerolineae bacterium
ATTTTCTTTTGAGTGAACGAGGATACTTCGGTAACATTTTATTTGATAGAACGCGTAAGGTTGACAAAATTATCTTTTCGGATAAAATACAACCCGCTGGCCGAAGTGGCGGAATTGGCAGACGCGCTACGTTCAGGGCGTAGTGGGGGTTCCCCCGTGAGGGTTCAAATCCCTCCTTCGGCACACAAAAGACCCGTCGACGCGGGTCTTTTTGTTTGGTATAATAAGTACGTTAGCAGGTGTGCTTCATCTTTTCGGCGAGACACGAAGTCACAAATATGGCTTTCGTGTTTTTTTACGCTTATTCCCCTGAGTATTTCCCCCTAAAAGCCGCCGCAACCGTACATGAAATTTTTTTAATCAGGAAACCTATGGAAATCGGTACCGTTCAACAAGTTGATATTGACCAGCAAATGCGCTCGGCATACCTGGATTATGCGATGAGCGTTATCGTGGCGCGTGCTCTGCCTGATGCACGCGACGGCCTGAAGCCGGTTCATCGTCGCATCCTGTATGCCATGCAGGAATTGGGGTTGCGCTCGAATTCCCCCTATAAAAAGTCAGCCCGTATTGTGGGTGAAGTGCTGGGTAAATATCATCCCCATGGGGATGCCGCTGTGTATGAGACCATGGCGCGCATGGCGCAGGATTTTTCCATGCGCTATTTACTGGTAGATGGACAGGGAAACTTCGGTTCGATTGATGGCGATGCTCCCGCTGCCATGCGTTACACCGAGGCGCGGCTACATCGCATGGCTGAGGAGATGCTGGCCGACATTGACAAGGATACGGTGGATTTTGGCCCCAATTTCGACGATTCCCTGGAAGAGCCGCTGGTCTTGCCGGCGCGCCTGCCCAATTTGCTGTTGAATGGCGCTTCGGGCATTGCCGTGGGCATGGCCACCAATATCCCGCCCCACAATCTACGGGAGGTCGCTGCGGCGATCATTTACCTGATTGATAACTTCGATCGCATAGACGATATTCCTGTCGAGGAACTGATGCGTTTCATCCCCGGCCCCGATTTTCCCACGGGCGGAATCATCGTCGGGACGGAGGGCATCCTTTCGGCGTATGGAACCGGCCGCGGTCGCATTGTGATGCGGGGGATGGCGCACATCGAAGAGACCAAAGGCGGGCGGCATCAAATCGTGATCACCGAGATCCCCTATCAGGTCAATAAAGCAGGGTTGATCGAGCGTATTGCCGAGCTGGTGCGCGAAGAAAAGATCGATATGATTTCCGACTTGCGCGATGAGAGCGATCAGCGTGGCATGAGCATTGTCATCGAACTCAAGCGAGGCACTCAGCCGAAAAAGGTGCTCAATCAACTTTATAAGTACACCCCTCTGCAATCTACCTTTGGTGTACAAATGCTGGCGTTGGTGGATGGTGAGCCGCGCACGCTTTCGCTCAAGATGGCTTTGCGGATTTTCATTGAGCACCGCCAGACGGTCATTGTCCGCCGCTCGAACTTTGAATTGAGCAAGGCACGTGCTCGTCTTCATATCCTCGATGGCTATCTGATTGCCCTGGAAAACATTGATGGGGTGATTCAAACGATTAAAGAATCATCCGATGCGGAGGTTGCCAAAGAACGTTTGGTGCAACGCTTCAAGTTGAGTGAGCTACAGGCGCAGGCCATTCTGGATATGCAGTTGCGGCGGTTGGCGGCTTTGGAGCGCTGGAAAATTGAAGAAGAGCATAAGCAGGTGCGTGCTCAGATTGAATATCTGGAAGACCTGCTGGCACACCCCAAAAAAATCCTGGCGCTCATTCAAGATGAGATGCGAGAGCTGAGCGAGAAATACGGTGATGACCGTCGTACCCGTATCGCTGCGGATGCCAAAGAGGAATTGCACGAGGAAGATCTGGTCCATGATGAGGCCGTGCTGATCAGTATTACGGAGCGTGGCTATATCAAGCGGGTGGCTGCCTCGGCTTTCAGGTCGCAATCCATTGGCGGCCGTGGTGTGACTGGCCATGTGACGAAAGAGGAAGATGAAGTCCTCTTCATGTTCCTGGCACGTACGTTACAAACTGTGCTGTTCTTCTCCGATCGTGGCAAGGTTTATTCTGAAAAGGTTTATCAGATTCCCGATGCAGATCGCACGGGCAAGGGCATTCCGATTGTCAATGTGCTTTCGCTGGAGCCGGATGAGCGCATTACTGCAGCCATTGCCGTGCCTGACTTTGGCTCGCATGATTATTGCACCCTGGTGACGGCAAAGGGCAAGATCAAGCGGGTGGACCTGGAAGAGTTCGCTGCGGTGCGTCCTTCTGGCCTGATTGCCATGACCCTCGAGGAGGGGGATACCCTGGGATGGGCACGGCTGACGACGGGCAAGGATGATATTATCTTGGTCACTGAAAAAGGGAAGGCCTTGCGCTTCCCTGAGACTGAAGTGCGGGCGATGGGACGCGCTGCCAGTGGGGTACAGGCGATTCGCCTGGCGAAGGGAGATGCAGTCGCCAGCATGGATGTCGTCCAACCGGGCGGTGCTTTGTTGATTGTGACTACCGGAGGGTTTGGCAAGCAGACGTCTTTGGAGGAATATCCTGTGCACAGCCGGGCCGGTGGCGGAGTGATGACGATTGATGCCAAAGCGTTGGGCGTGACGGGCACGATCACCTCGGCGCGGGTGGTTCAGCCAAGCGATGACCTGACGTTGATCTCGGCCAATGGAGTGGTGCTACGCCTGAAGGTCAAGGATGTGCGACGTTCGGGTCGAGCGACGCGCGGCGTGCGACTGATGAAGTTGCAACCTGGCGATAGTGTCGTGGCGGTGGCACGCATCCCTGTGGAAGATTTGAAAAAGGCCGGGGCGGCTACCGAAAACGGCACAGAAGAGAAAGTAAAAGAACAGCCGGCTTTGTTTTCGTAAAACAAACGGGCTTCCAAAAGCTCAAAGGCTTCGGAAGCCTGTTTGTTACAGTATGGCTAAAACAGTCCGAATTTTCCGGTGACGACGAGGAGCATGGTGCCCAACAGGCAGGTGACCAGCATCAGCAAAAAGGCAAGGACAAAGCGCTGAAAGGCGGTCATGCCTAAAAATTGACCGGTCTTTCTGCGCCGAACGGTTGGTTCAAAGGGCGGAACGGCAGCTTGTTCTTCAAACGAAGTGGAGAACTCATCGCGTAGGTCGTCGAGCATGTGATACCTCTCCAGGTTGCAGGTTACGCCGGCAAGTATATCATGGGGCGGGGCGCAGATGCACGTCTCCAAAATGGACTACCCATACTACCCCTTGTTTATCTCGCAGGCGCAGGCTGCCATCAGGCTGCAGACCGAGCAAAATGCCCTGGCGTGGCGTGTTTTCGTCTTGCCAGACCTGCACCGTCTCACCGCGATAAGCCAGGCGCTCTTCCCAGGCGGTGAGGAGATCGTCACTGGTCAGGCGGGGGCGCCATTCGATCAGGTAGGCCAGGAGGTCGTGCAGTAAGGCTTCGCGCTCGATGGGATGCGCCAGGGTCTCTTCCAGGCTGATGGCGGGGAATTGTAAGATCTCAGCGGGGGGGATGGAAGTGCGCA
>JBMFPJ010000259.1:0-3527 GCA_049969175.1 Anaerolineae bacterium
GCTTTTGTTGGGTGGTGGGCTGCTGCTTTTGCAAACCCTGGGTTATTTGCGCAATGCCTCAGAGCTGTTTTGGGGTGGGCTTTTTTTGCTGGGGGGAGCGGCTTTTCTCTCGATGCTGGTCAATGGCCAGTGGTGGGCTGCCTTCCCTGGCATGTCGTTGCTGGCTTTGGGAGTGACCATTTTGCTCCCCAAGTCGTTGGCTGAATGGGGTGGTGCGGTGTCCCTGGTGGGCATTGGCCTGTCGTTTTGGATTGTGTATCTCGTGGGACGGTCCTCCCGCTGGTGGGCGATCATTCCGGCTGGGGTATTGCTCACCCTGGCGGTGGCGACTCTGTTGCCGGGGCGGGTGGGTGGTTTTTCTACGTCAGGAGTGCTTTTTCTGGGGATGGCGCTCACCTTTCTGGCCGTGGCCTGGCTGAGCGGCATGCGTTGGGCGTACTGGACAGCAGCCATTTTGGGGTTGATGGGAGCGCTCCTGGCAGCCTCGCTGAACAATTTCCTTAGTTATCTCTGGGCAACTGCCCTGATTTTGAGCGGCGGTTTGCTGCTCTACCGTTACTTTACCGGCCGAAGGCCTGAATCAATTCGCTGAGGCGGTCTCACTTTTTATGATGCTGCGTTCCAGTAAAAATTCTCGTAGCCGCTTCATTTCAGCCGCCAGGGCAGCCAGCAGAAGGGGCGCAGTGGAGAGATCACCTGCTGCCCCTTTTGTTTCGATTTCCAGCGCCACCTGGGTGAGCGGCTGGGCGTTGAAGCTGGCGGCAGCACCTTTCAGGTTGTGTCCGAGGTGACCGAAGGTGAGGGCATCACCATTTTGTGCGGCGCGGGTCAGCTCGCGCAGGCGCTGATCGAAGCTTTGCAAAAACTCCCGACCATCTCAGCAAAGAATTGTTCATCATAGCTGAAGCGATGCATGGCGCCGGTGATGTCGATAGGGGGAAGGCTGGAAAAAGGCGAGAAAGCCGCATCGTTTCCCACGGTCGCGCTTTCGGTTTTTTCCATGGGGGTGGCGATTTCTCCAGCAATCATGCCGGCTGAGCGTTCCAGAAGCCATCTTTCCACCGTGGCGAATAGAATTTGGGGATTGATGGGTTTGGAGATGTAATCGTCCATGCCGGCCGCCAGGCAGCGTTCGCGGTCGCCTTGCATGGCATGGGCGGTCATGGCAATGGTGGGGGTGTGATGTGTTTCGTCCTCTTGCTGGCGGATGAGACGGGTCGCTGTGTAGCCGTCCATATCGGGCATTTGCACGTCCATCAAAATGGCGTGATAGGTTTGGTGTGTCGCTTTTTCCACGGCTTGCAAGCCGCTCTCGGCTACTTCAACCTGATAACCGGCTTTTTGCAGAAGGGCAATGGCCAGCTTCTGGTTGATGGGGTTGTCTTCGACCAGCAAAATTTTGTATCTGGTGGATGGCTTTTCAGGAGAAGATTGAACAGTGCTCAACGGAGTGGCAGGTGCTTGAGGGGCTTTTTGTTCCAAGGTGGCCAGGGCTTCGTAGAGCACACGCTGTTTGACTGGTTTAATCAGGTAGCTATTACAACCGATTTGAGCCAGGCGTTTGGCATCATCGTGCTGCCCCATGGAGGTCAGCACGATGATGCCCGGTTGCTGCTTGAGGGCGGCACTGCGAATGGCGCGAGCGGTTTGTTCGCCGTCCATATCGGGCATTTGCATATCCAGCAAGACCGTATCGAAGGGGTCGCCTGCCCGTTCCATCAGGTGCAGAGTGGAAATGCCCTCGGCTCCAGAAGCGGCCAGCACCACCCGGCAGCCGAAAGTTTGAAGCATTTTTCCAGCACCATGCGGTTGGTGGCGTTATCGTCAATGACCAGCACATGCAGGCCACGTACATCTTTGAGCGCGCCGGTGGGGAAGGAAGATGTCTTTCCCTGTTGCCGCTCAAAGGTGATTTCAAATGAGAAGGTGCTGCCCTTACCGACTTCGGATTCAACGTGCATTTTTCCGCCCATCAATTCGATGAGCTGGCGGCTGATGGCCAGCCCCAGGCCGGTTCCGCCATATTTACGGGTGGTGGAACCATCGGCCTGGGTGAAGCGCTCGAAGATCGCCTCGATGCGATCGGGCGGGATGCCGATTCCGGTATCTTGCACAGAGAAGCGGATGGTGGCGTGCGTTTCGGTCGTGCGAATCGGTTCGGCACGCAGGACCACTTCGCCCTGGGGTGTGAATTTGATCGCGTTTCCTACCAGGTTGACCAGCACTTGCCGCAGACGAGTGGGGTCACCGCACAGGCGCAAATGCAGGTCGGGGTGTACCAGGCAGATCAATTCCAGGCCTTTGTCTTCGGCGCGTTTGGCCAGCGTGTAGGCCACATCTTCGACGGTTTTGCGCAATTCAAAGTCAATGGTTTCCAGCTCGAGGCGTCCGGCCTCGATTTTGGAGAAATCCAAAATGTCGTTGAGCAAGGTCAAAAGGGCTTCGGCGCTTTGCAAGGCAACGGTGAGATAATCTTTTTGCTCCGCGTTGAGAGGGGTATCCAGTGCCAGTTCTAACATGCCGATCACGCCGTTCATAGGTGTGCGGATTTCGTGGCTCATGTTGGCGAGGAATTCGCTCTTGGCGCGGTTGGCCTCCTCGGCGGCCTGGCGGGCGCGGACGAGGTCGGAAATATCGGTGTAAATGGCCACTGCACCGATTTTCTGTCCATTGATCTTGACTGGCACGCCCAGGAAGGCCACATCTACCAGTGAACCGTCTTTTCGCTTGCGCTTGCCGGTGCCGCGAGCAGCGCTGTTGAGAGCCTGCCGGGTGTAACCAATGGCTTCTGCCTGGGTTTCAGAGGTGGTAATCAGATCATCTAGGTTTTGGCCGATGATTTCGCTTTGCTCATACCCAAAGAGGGCCTCGAAGGCAGGGTTACAGGCGGTGATGCGCTGATTTTCATCCAGAACGACGATTGCTGCCGGGTTGTGCAGGATGAGCGCTTCAAAAAATTGCTTCTGGCGCAAAATCTCGTTTTCGATTTGTTTACGCGCGGTAATATCATGGAAGACCAGGATGTTTTGCGGCCTCTTCTCGCTCATGGGCAAAGGAGATAGGGCAATGGTATAACAGCCCCCAAGACGAGGAATATCTTGTTCGCCTTCCAGGTTTTTCGCCGGAATAGGACCGGACGGCTGCTCAAACAAAAGACCCAGCAGGGATTGACCGATCACTTGCGCAAAGGGCAGGCCTAACCGTTCGCAGAAGGCGCGATTGCAACGGGTGATGATTCCGTCTGCGTCGCAGAGCACAATTGGATCTTTGACCGCGTCGAAGGTGGTTTCCCATTCTTTTTTGGCGTTTTCAAGGCGGATTTCTTCTGCGCGGCGCTGGCGGATTTCGGCTTCCAGCCGCTCGTTGATTTTCTGCAACGCTAGAGTTCGTTCTTCTACCAGTGTTTCCAGGCGGTTGTTCATTGCTGCCAGGCGTTCATCACGTATCCCCAAAACGTAAAACAATGCCCCTAAAATAAAAGGAGCGCTGTCAGTCACCCAGAGCACGGGTTCGTTCCCTTGCACTTG
>JBMFPJ010000260.1:0-3520 GCA_049969175.1 Anaerolineae bacterium
GATGGGGGCGAAGTCGGTCGTGCCGCTGTCGTAACCCTCGTTCATCACAATCTCAAATCCCTGCGATTTGGCGTAGGCTTCTGCCGCAGTGGAGACGTCGGTGGAGAACTTGTCGTTCTCGTGGATGATGGCGATTTTCTTGGCGTTGGCGTCCAGGCTGGCGAGCAGGTCCACCGCGCCGGTCAGATAACGCCCGGCGGGCGTGTAGGATTGATAGACCAGAGTGTAGCCCTTCTGATAGGTTCCCTCCGAAGCCGCGCCGGTGGTGATCATAATCTTGCCGTACTGTTCGGCAATCACCGCCGAAGCATCGGCCAGCCCAGATGAGTACGGGCTGATCAGAAAGTCGGCGTTGTCCTCGGTCACCAGCTTGGTATAGAGTTCTTGGACGCGATCTTTGTTGGATTCATCGTCATAGAACTTGGCCTGGAATTTCACCACCGTGCCATCAGCCAGTTTGATTCCGCCGGCAGCGTTGACCTGATCCATCCACAGCTTCAAGCCGTTGGTCTGGCGGGTGGATTCCACGTTCAACTTGCCGGTCAGGGAAGCGGTAAAGCCGATGGTCACCGTTTTCTCGACGACCGGCGGTTCGGTCGGCGCGGGAGCCTGAGTAGGCTGCTCCGCTGGCGGTTGGGTCGCCACCGGCGCGGGGGTCGGTGTGGCCGAGCCGCAGGCGCTGATCAGCAGACTGGTCAACACCAGCACAGACAAAACAACAAACAATTTGCCTTTCATCACGTGCTCCTCCTCAAAATGGAATCAGATTGGGTTGACACTGCAACCGATTCCATTCTATTGAAGAGGTACAAAAAATGACTAAAGAGCGAGGCCCAAAAAATAAAAAAACGATAAAAATTTATCCCTCGAAGCGATAGCCAAAACCGCGTTCGGTGAGCAGATGCTGCGGTTTGAGCGCATCGGCTTCGATCTTCTGGCGCAAATGCCCGATGTACACCCGCAGATACTCCACCTCATTGCCATATTCCGGTCCCCACACGTTTTGCAAAATTTCACGGTGGCTGAGCGCCTTGCCGGCATGTTGCATCAAATAGACCAGTAAATTGAATTCGATGGGGGTCAATTCAACCTTTCGCTCACCGACGTACACCTCGTGCCGATCCAGGTCCACGCGAATCTCCCCCTGCTTCAATTGTCCACCCGGCAGACTGGCTTCGCTCCAGCGCGAGCGCCGCAACACCGCCTTCACCCGTCCCATCAGCTCGCCAACGCCAAATGGCTTGGTCAGGTAATCATCGGCTCCCAGGTCGAATGCCTGCACTTTCATCTTTTCCTCGCCCAACGCAGTCAGGATAATGACCGGCACCTGAGAGACCTGGCGGATGCGCTGTACCGTTTCCAGTCCATCCAGGTGTGGCATCATCAAATCCAGGATGATGAGATCAATGGACTCTTGCTGAAAAAGCGCCAGGGCCTCCAACCCGTTGGCAGCGCACAACACGCGGTAGCCGCGCGCCTCCAGGTTGCGCCGCACAAACTCACGCAAGGGCTTTTCGTCATCTACCACCAAAACTTTCACGCTCATGTGTCAGTCTCCGTATTTTGCGCATCGTTCAGCGGGATAGAAAAGGCAATGCAAGCCCCGCGCGCCTGCGGCTCAACCCAAATTCGCCCGCCATGCGCGTGAACCAGCCCCTGGCAAATGGCCAGCCCCAGCCCGGCGCCGCCGGTGGCACGCGCCAGGCTGTTATCCAGGCGGTAGAAGCTCTCGAAGACGCGCGTACTTTCCTCCGCCGGAATGCCAGGTCCGTCATCCGAAACGCGGAACAGGATGTTTTTCCCTTCCTGGCGGACCTCCACGCGAATCGAAACTCTCTCGCCGCCGTACTTGAGCGAATTCTCGAACAGATTCCGCAGGACGGTCTCCAACCGCAAGGGATCGGCGTAGAGGGGGGGCAACCCCGCTTCCATCTGGACCTCGAGGCGGATTCCGTCAAACTGAATTCGGCGCGCTGCCCGCTGGATGATTCCGCTTAAGTCGCACTCGACGCGTTCCAACCGCAGGGCGCCGGCGTCCAGCCGCGAGAGATCGAGAATGTTGTTGACCAGTTCGCTCAGGCGGTCGGATTCATCGGAAATGATCTTCAAAAATTCCTTTTGCGATTCGCGATCCCATTGCACATCTTCGGCCAGCAAGGTGGTGGCATACCCCTTGATGGCAGCCAGCGGGGTACGTAGTTCATGCGAAACGGTGGAAACCAGGCTGGCGCGCATGCGGTCGAGTTCGCGGTCGGCGGTGACGTCGTGCAGCAGCAGGCCGCGTCCCATCAGGGTGCCGCGCGAATCGGTGACGTCGAACCACTCCAGCCGCAAGTAGATGGTTCGATTTTCTTCCAGGATGGAAATTTCGGCGCTTTGTTCGCCGCTTTGCTCATACATCCGGCGGACGGACTCTTGCTTCTCCGGCCGATCGGTGGAACGCGCCAGGATACGCTCCAGGATTTGGGTGACGGGCATGCCTGCCAGTTCATGCGCCGCAAGCCCGGCCAGTCCCGCCAGGCGGCGATTGGCATAAACGGTTTTTCCCTCCAGGTTGCTCAGCACCAGGCCATCGTGCAGCGATTGCACCAGGGCCTCCAGGCGGCGCGTTTGCTCCTCCAGTTGCATGTCGCTGCGCTCGAACAGGATGGCGTTTTCAATCGCCATGGCGGCATGGTTGGCAAAGTTGACCAGCAGTTGAATTTCGTTTTCGCTGAAGACGTGTGGCGTGGGGTGAAAGACGACCAGGGCAGTAGGTGGGGCGTGTTGAGTCCGCAGCGGAATCGCCAGAATGGCTCGATACCCCTCGGCGCGGGCGCGCGCCCGCCGACTGACAAACGAGGGATCGTTTTCGGTGTCGCTCACCTGCACCGGATGGCGGCTGTGCAGGGCGCGCATAGTGACCGAATCGGGCTCGGAGGGCAGAATGGAGAGGCTTTCCACAAATTGCCGCGAGAGCCCCCGACTGGCGCGGATGCGAAACGAGCCTTCTTTTTCATCCAGTTGAATAATGGCGTACATGTGTATCGCCAGAAGCCGCCCCATCTGCTCCAGAACGCGATCCAACACGGTTTGCACATCCAGGCTGGAGATGACCGCCGTGCTGGTTTCCAGCAGTGTGGCCTGCTCGCGAGCGCGTCCCTCGATGGCGTCGCCCATGTTGAGGATGCTGCGAAACAGGTGACCGATCTGATCCTGGCGGTGAACGTATTTGAGCAACAGGCGCCGTTCTTCCGAGCGGATGCCCTGCCGCTCGCCGATCGCCTCGCTGATGGGCGCCAGTTGCTCGATGGGGCGAATGACGCGCTGGGTGAGCGCGCCCCAAAAGAATAAACCAATGAGCAAAAATGTCCCCGCGGCAATCACGACGATACGCCTGAGCATGATTTGGGTGGTGAATGCCACCGCCGTGGGGCGGCTGACAATCACCTGCCAGCCAATTTCTGGGATGGCGGTCTGCGTGTACAGGCGAGATTCCCCAGTGGGGGATTGGAGAATGCGCCAGTGTTCCTGCGAGCCG
>JBMFPJ010000261.1:0-3515 GCA_049969175.1 Anaerolineae bacterium
TGGAAGTCGCACCGTGGTAGCGCCCTGCTCGGCCTGCTACCTCAACCTAGCCAAAGCCGATTATTACATGCGAGAACAACCCAAGCTGGGTCGAATGGTGAACGAGGCCCTGGCCGCAGGGGGACTTTCCTACAAGCCCGGTTCGCTGGCGATCCGCCACCTGCTGGATGTGATCGTTTATGACATCGGACTGGACAGCGTCGCTGCGAAGGTGAGGCGACCGCTTACCGGTCTGCGCGTGGCGCCCTACCTGGGCTGCATGGTGCCGCGTCCCGATTACGAGAAGCGCTTGTCAGATCATGAGCATCCCGTCGAACTGGATCTGTTGCTCAAGGCGTTGGGGGCAGAGGTGATTGACTTTCCACTCAAGACGCACTGCTGCGGCGGACACATGACGCAGATTGGGCCAGCAACCGCCTTCGAATTGATTCGCCGGTTGATTTCCTCCGCCGATCAATACCAGGCTGATCTGATGGCCACACTCTGCCCGATGTGTCAGATGAACATTGATGCCTACCAGGGCGAGATGAACCGTTTCTTTGGCACGCACTACCAGATGCCGATTGTCTTCTTCACCCAGCTGATGGGTCTCGCCTTTGGCATGGAGGCAAAAGAACTTGGCTTTGGCATGGAGTTGGTCAGCGCCAGGGATGCGCTGGCCAAGATCGGCGTAAAAGCACCAGAGCCCGCTCCGTCAGAACCGGCCAGGCCTCAAAAGAAGGAAGAAGGTCTGCCGATGCCTAAACCGCTATCCACAAAAGCAAGTCAGGCGGCAGAGAAAGCGAAGGTGAAGCATGATCAGCGGTAACGGAAATCATCTTCCTGAAGAGCGAATCGGTGTGTACGTCTGCCATTGCGGCTCGAATATCGCCGGGATGGTGGATGTGCAGCAGGTGGCCGAATGGGCAGCCAGCCGTCTCAAGCATCGTGGGGTAGTGATCGGCCGCGATTACAAGTTCATGTGCTCCAGCCTGGGGCAGGAATTGATCGAGAAGGACATCAAAGAGCTGGGGCTGACGCGCGTCGTGGTGGCAGCCTGTTCGCCCCATCTGCATGAAAAGACCTTCCGCACCGCCTGCGAGCGCGCCGGGCTGAATCCCTTTTTGTGTGAGCTGGTTTCGATCCGCGAGCAGGTTTCCTGGGTGCATACTGACAAAGTCGCAGCGACGGCGAAGGCAAAGGCGGTGGTTTCGGGCGGCGTGGAACGGGTGATTCGTAATCAGCCACTGATGCCCATTCAGGTACCGATCCACCCTGCTACGCTGGTCGTCGGTGGGGGCATCGCCGGAATCCAGGCCGCGCTGGAGATTGCTAACACGGGTTACCCGGTATATCTGGTTGAGCGCGAACCGTCCATCGGGGGACACATGGCCCAATTCGATAAGACCTTCCCCACCCTGGATTGTGCCGCCTGCATTCTGACGCCGCGCATGGTGGAGGCAGGAACACACCCCAATATTACTTTGCTGACCTGGAGCGAAGTGCAAAAAGTGGAAGGGTTTGTGGGGAATTTCACCGTTACCGTGCGCAAGAAGGCGCGCAAAGTGAACACCGATTTGTGTACTGGCTGTGGCATCTGCCAGGAGAAGTGTCCGAGGAAAGTCATTGACGAAGTCTATGAGGCCGGACTGGGGTATCGCAAAGCGATTTATACGCCATTCGCCCAGGCTGTGCCGAAATATCCGGTCATTGACGTGGAAAACTGCACCTACTTTAAAAAGGGAACGTGTAAGGCGTGCGAGAAATTCTGCCCAACCAACGCCATTGACTTCAATCAGCCAGATGAAATTCTGACGTTTCAGGTGGGCAATATCATCCTGGCCACCGGCTACGACATCTTCGATGCGCGCAAGGTGAGTAATTACGGCTATGGCAGGCTGGCCAATGTCTTCACATCGCTGGAGATCGAACGGCTGACCAATGCCGCCGGCCCGACCAACGGTCAGATTGTATTGCGAGATGGGAAGACCGTGCCGCAAGCGGTGGGAATTGTCCACTGCGTGGGTTCACGCGACCGCAATTTCAACAACTATTGTTCGGTCATTTGCTGTATGCAGAGCCTGAAATTTGCTCACCTGGTTCACGAGCGCACCGGGGCCGTAGTGTACAACTTCTACATTGACATGCGCACCCCATTCAAAGATTATGACGAGTTCTACCAGCGGGTGCTGGAGGAGGGCACGCTCTTCGTGCGCGGCAAGGTGGCTGAGATCACGGATGCAGCGCGGCTGCCAGGCGAGGAGGGCAAACTCATCATCCAGGTGGAGGATACGCTGGCTGGGAAACAACGACGCATTCCGGTGGATATGGTCATTCTCTCGGTGGGGCTGGAGCCGCGTAAAGACGCCAAAGAAGTGGCCAGGATGTTCGGCATTTCTTGCTCGGCCAATGGCTGGTTCACTGAGCGGCATCCCAAACTGGACCCGGTAGCCACGATGACCGAAGGGATTTACATCGCCGGCTGTGCCCAGGGGCCAAAGGATATTCCCGCCAGCGTGGCCCAGGGAGCCGCCGCCGCGGCACGAGTGATCAGCAAGATCGAACAAAAAGAGATCGAGCTAGAGCCAATCCGCGCCAGGATTGACGAAGCGCAATGCTCCGGCTGCCGCATCTGCAACGGCCTGTGCCCGTTCAACGCCATCGTATTCCATGAAGATCGCATGGTGAGTGAGATCAACCCGGCATTGTGCCAGGGGTGTGGCACCTGTGTGGCAGCCTGCCCGGCGGGTGCAATCAGCAGCACTGGCTTCAGCAATGAGCAAATCCTGGCGCAGATTGATGGCTTGCTCTTGCTGAATGTCGGGGAGGAGGCTGTGAGGGCGTAGGGCGTGAGGCGTAATTCGTCAGGCGTAATTCGGTTATACGTGATAGGCAATGCCCACGGAGAGAACTATGAGCGAAGAAACATTTGAGCCCACTATCATCGGTTTTACCTGCAACTGGTGCAGTTATCGCGCCGCCGATCTGGCCGGGACTTCGCGCCTGAAGTATCCGCCCAATATCCGCTTGATTCGCCTGATGTGTAGCGGACGGCTCGATCCCACCTTCGTGTTCAAGGCCCTGGTCAGTGGAGCGGATGGCGTGATGATCACCGGTTGTCATCCCGGTGAATGCCATTACCTGGAACAGAACTATAAGGCGCTGCGTCGTTTCCACCTGATTCGGCGCACCCTTCAGGGTCTGGGCATTGAGCCGAATCGAGTCAAACTGGTCTGGGCTTCGGCAGCAGAGGGGGCAAGATTCGCTGCGGAAGCCGCCGCCTTTGTCGAGGAAATTCGCGCCCTGGGGCCGTTGCACTGGGGCAAGAACAATGGACAGTTATCCGTTCATGTTGAGCCATCGGCAAAAGCGGTAAGAGAGGAGGCAACAGCATGAACGCTAAACCGAAATTCGCCATGTACTGGGCTGCGGCCTGCGGCGGCTGCGAGATCGCCGTGCTGAACATCCACGAGAAGATTCTGGATGTGGACGCCAACTTTGAGATCGCTTTCTGGCCGGCGGCCATGGATGCCAAG
>JBMFPJ010000262.1:0-3510 GCA_049969175.1 Anaerolineae bacterium
GAACTGCTCTTTATCCACGAGCGCTACCAGCAGCCCTGGGCAGAGAAGATGTTCACTATCCTCCTTGTCTTTTAAACCCCGCTGCCTCACCAGCCTGAGCAGTTACGATTTTTTTCATTTTCTCTCCAGCAGATAATCAAAATTCAATTGAACACTTCGTGACTGCCGACTCCTTCGCCGCCAACGCCAGACGCAGCGCCATGATGCCGTCTTCGAGCGTGCAGAGCGGTTCAGACTCGCCTCGGGCTGTTTCCACAAAATGACGCATTTGACTCACGAACAGCCAGTTCCGCTCGAAGCCTTCGGGCGGGGAAAAGGTCTCGGTAACGGGAGCAGGCGTCAGGTCCGCGCAGGAGCCGAAGGGGGCGGAATATTTTTGGAGGTGCAGGCCGCCGTCGGCGTTGTCCCAGCGAAGCGTACCCTGAGTCCCGACGATTTCCAGGGTGTGCCGCGGCGGTCGTTGCACGTAGTTGAGATGTACGCCGCCGATGGCTCCGTTGGAGAATTTGAGACCGATCTCGGCGACATCCTCCACATCCAGTTCGAGCGGCGAGATGTGACCATTGAACGACCAGAGCGCTGCGACCTC
Source organism: Anaerolineae bacterium (assembly GCA_049969175.1). GTDB lineage: Bacteria > Chloroflexota > Anaerolineae > Anaerolineales > Villigracilaceae > DAOUAN01. The sequence goes on from JBMFPJ010000262.1 coordinate 590, forward strand.
GCCGAGCAGGAAGCGCAGGTAATCGAGCGGATGCGTGAGCGTGCGGATGACGCCTCCGCCAAGGTCGGCGCGGGCGGCGTAACTCTGGCGATAGTCCTCCCAGGGGTGCCACTGCGGGAGGTACTCGCCCCAATGGGCATGAACGGTGAGGATTTTGCCGATGGCGTTTGCCTGAATGAGTTCACGCGCCTTGTTGAGTGTGGGATGATAGCGGAATTGGAATCCGACGAGGATTTTGCTCCCGCTTTTTTGGGCGGCTTGCCGCAGGGTGTCGAGGCGGTCGAGCGAATCGGAGACAGGCTTTTCGAGCAGAATGGCGCAACCTGCCTGCGCGGCAGGGATGGCAACGTCGAGATGAAGCGCAGTAGGGTTGGCGACGATGACCGCCTCGGGCTTGTGCTTTTTGAGCGCTTCGTGAATGTCGGTTTCAATGGGATAGCCTGCCAGTTCGTCGTCGGGCAGAGTCGCCTTGCGCGTGCGGAGCAGGACGATGTCCTTTTCGCCGAGGGCGATGAGGTTGCGCAGGTGGCGGCGTCCGATGGAACCGAGGCCGGCGATGAGGAATTTGATCGGCTGCCTCATGACTGGCTCCTCCACAGGTCAGCGAGATGCTTTTGCCCCACCTCCAGAGCCTTCGATTCCAAAAATTTTTTCATTTTTGACCAGGGTGTTTTATCAATCATCCGAGGCATGGGTAATGCTTCTGCATCCACAAAATATATTGGTCAGAACCATGGCAAGAGGATAATCACAGAGGCCAACTACAGGTTGGCGGCTCGAAAAGGAAAACCCGAGAAGGAGCTCAACGACAAGAGCAGGACCTGCCAGCCCGCCAGTACGAGCACATAGGAGGGTGTGGTCGCTCCTCTCTTCATCTGCTCCGCGAGGGATATATGCACGGAGAAATCGGCCATGGCCTTCGTCAGGATATACGATTGCACAAAGGCCATGGGGACGAAAAGGGCCAGGGCCACCACAATCAATATGCCGGAGCATTGCCACCAGGGCGTGGTGTTGGAAGGCTGATTCGCCATTACGTAGCACGGAATTCATTCCGCAACCAAAAGCGACATGAGTGTCGCCCTACAAAATCTTCGTGATTGGGGGGGCGCGAAACCATACTATAAGGCTCCTGCTCCCTAGCGCATTCCGCTGTATGGGTTACGGCGTTTGTCCCAGCCGAGGCCAATGGTGCTTGTTTCCATCTCTGGCTATTATTGTAAAACGACATTAGCGAGAGTTGCTCCAGATAGTATAACGAGAGTTCTCGTACACAGGCTTCCAGCCTGCGTCACTGGAAAGAGATCGATTCAAGCGGGTATCTTTCTTCAATACGATTAAGTAATCTGGTTCTCGTTGAACCTGCACGAAGAACCCTTTCAGACATTCTAAATCTTGCATGTTCTGGCAGGCACGTGCAGCGAGCATTAACAAGACTTGCTCATTATACTTGCCCAGCCACTCGCTTCCCCATTGTGCAACGAGAGGCTCGCGTCGGAAGAGGTAGGGCATCCATTCTGCCTCATCCTGAGGGACCAGGGCCAGGTATGTCGCGTTCTGAGGAGTATGTTGCTGGAAGAAATCGCCAGCGTCCAGAGCAGCAGATGTGAGCCTTGGCGAGAAGGTCTCTATCCTCTTCAAGCCGCCAAGCCAGAAGTGGGTTATTATCAACAGTACAAGGACAATGGCGCCAAACACCGAAGGATAACGCCATCTCCGTGGAAGATTCCTCAGGAAGTTCGCGATCTCTGCGATGCTCATGCTTGCCAGGATGAAGCCTATGGTGAAGACAAACCGTTCGCCGTCGTCCTGGAAAGCAAAAATAGAGAGGAGAAACATGAGCGGCAGAGTCGGGTGTTTTCTGGCGATCTGTGCCATGCTGCCTGTACCGATCAATGTTGCCAACAGGGCGTCTTTAAAGATTGGCTGGAGGCCCTCGTAGAATCTTGAGAACACCCCGGCAGGACTTGTGATGGCAGAAAGAAAGGCGATGTTGCCGTGTGAATTCAGAGCGCCAGCGAAGACGTGGAAACCATAACGGAAGAGCATCAAGGCTATCCAGGGTAAAGTGACCAGTCCTCCTGACAGGGTGATACCTAACGCAATACGCCAATTGGCCAGGCGTGGGTATGTCAGCACCCAGAAGAATATCCAAAATACAGCAAACAGGGCGTAACTCAAATGGGCAAGACCAGCCAACCCCAGCGATATTCCTCCCAAGAGGATTTCACGCCAGGCATATTGCCGGGTGGCGCGCATAAAAAATAACAAGGATGTCAGGCTGAAGCCAAAGGCTGGAGCGCGCACTATTCCGGCAGCCCAGGCATGGGGAATATACAATTCAACGGAGGCAGACGCTATGAGAACAACAACCATCGCGGCCGGCTTTGATCTGGAAATTTCGAGTACAAGGAAGTAGAGTGGGATAAGGGAAAACAAACTGAACAGGGGGGGGAGGAAACGTAAAAGAATGAAAGTCCTTCCCGTTATTCTCATGAGGGTGGCCAACAGGTAGAGCCCCAATGGAGGATATGCAAAGGGGAGTCCGCCGGGCCCGTAGTACGGTACTTCCATCGGTAATCGAAAGCCAGCTTTTACAATGAGTTCTGCCATTAAACTGAACATGCCGGCGTAACCCAGGGGCGCGCTATATCGAAAGGCATTCCAGAAGAGCAAGGGGGCGCCGATAAAAAGCGAAAGCGCCAGCCCTACTGTGGAATTTCTCGAGAGAATCTCCAGTCTCTTGTACATTTCACCACTCCCGATTCTTCTCGTATCCCCACTTTATCAGTATCTCCCCGGCCACCTTCTTGAATATTGCCCTATCGCGAGGCGTGAAGAGGCGTTGCCAGTTGCCGGCCTGGCCTTTGGGCAGAAAAGAGGCAATATCTTGATTGCGGCGTTCCTGCCATTCATCATCG
>JBMFPJ010000263.1:0-3497 GCA_049969175.1 Anaerolineae bacterium
CCCCCTGCCGGAAATCTCATCGGGCAACCGGGCGCGTCTGCCCCAGACCGAAGGTAGTCTTGGCGCCCGTGCCGCAGAAAAAGGCAAAATCAGCCAGCGCCTGCAGGATGCGCCGCCAATAGGGGTCGTTGCTGCGCAAGCGGTAGGTGCAGCGGCCGGTAAAACCAATGTGGGCGGCCTGCCCATATTTGACGACTTTGCTCTCCAGGCGGTAGCGGCTGACAACGAGCAGACTTTCTGCCATGCCGAGTGTTTCGGATGGAAAGCGCAGCGGCGAAAAGGCATTCCACTTCTCCAACCATTGGCGAAAGACCAGCCCGGGCAGAGGAAAAGGCTGAAAGCGGCCGTCGCTATGAAACGTGGTGGGAGTGGCAAATTCGAGGGTAAAGGAGGCAGCCGCCTGCGGGGCGAGCAATTTCCCGGCGGCGATCTCCTCGCAAGAACTTTGCCCCGCCCAGGGATGCTTTTGGGGGTCGCAGGTCGCGGAAAGCAAATCGAAAGTCTGCTCGCCGAGGGTGATAGAATCCGGCAGCGCAGGCAGAAGGTGTGCTTGCACGAAGGCGGAAAGTTCGGGGGTCAGTGTCGTCAGCCGCCACCACAGCGGCCGCTCGGGGAGCAGCAGAATCTGCCCGCCGCCCCCGGCGCTGCCACGCAGGCTGGAGACGGTGTAGGGGCGGATTTCGTTTTCCTCGTGCAGCGCTGCTGAAAGCGCCGCGTCGCGCGCCCGAACCCAGTTCAGGAATTCGGCCGCCAGGGCGCGTCCCTGGTCGAAAGGCAGGACGCCGTGCTGGCGCGGACGCAGGGTGAACACGATGGAGAGGAGACTCATGCCCCCCTCCTGCGGCTCAATCTCCAACCGCCTTGCAGCCCGGTCTGCAGCGGCACCGGTTCCGACCCCTCGACCTGCGACATGAACTCCATCGAGAAGCCGTTGCGCAAGGCGGCCAGCGCCAGCCCAACCGACATCGAACTGGTCGCGCCGGTGTAATCGGCAATCACCTCCTCTGGCTTCCAACCAGCAGCGAGCAATTCGCCTGCCAGACGGTTGACCGCCTCGAACGTTTCGTGTATATCCAGGATATCCCTGACAGGAGGTACCACCGGCCGAATTTCAACCCGACTGCCATAAAGACGCCGCAACTCCTCGGCGACCGGCGCGCCATCGTAACTGGCGATCAGCCAGACCTGCTTGAGCGTTCCCAGTCCCGCATGATAGCGGATGGCCGCCGCGGCGGGCGATTCTTCGGGCGTGGTGAGAAATTTTTTCTGGGGGCCCGGTCCCACCAGGGCGATCAACACAGGGTGCGGGCGGGCGTGCATTTCGCGCGGCAGGGGAAGCCAGCGGTGCGTCTCGCGACTCCAGAGACGGATCAGCCAATAGGCGAGAAGCGTCAGGAGGACAAGCCCCAGAACGAGCGCGAGCAAACGCTGCGGGGTCTGTCCAAACCAGATTTCGAGAAGCGTGCTGAGCAAATTGGTGATGACGCCGAGTAAAATGACCGAAACCAGAAAGGTGAGAGCGGTCAGGATGGTAAAACGATGCCGCTGAAAGAAAGCACGCAGAGGATTCATCTGGTTTTTCCAGCCAATTGGGAAGACAGAAAAGCGGCAATTTGCTCATAAGGACCGCGGTGCGCATCGTCGTCCAGTTTGGCATCGCTGGCAACGATGCGGGCAATTTCATCGAGCGCATCGGGAGGCGTTTTGCCGGGCGGCGAGGCCTGCAGGAGGGCTTCTTCCGAGACGCCCTGGAAATCATGCCCGACGATGGTGCGATGGCGCAGTTCCACCAGCCGGTCGAGGGCGTTGACGCGCTCTACCAGAGCGGCGATGCGCTTTCGCTGCGCTTCTGACAGCATGGCCCCTTCTCCTCCTTCCCGCAGGGCAAAAGCCACCAGCGCCTTATGGGTGACGCGCCCGTTGACATGCCAGTCCAATTTTTCGCCGCCGCTCGAAAGCGACTGGAAGTACTCGACCAATCCGGGGATGGCGCGGATGCCCTCCTCCCAGCGTTTTCGCGTCTGCTCTCTTGCCGCCGGGCCCATATCGGTCGGCAGGCTGAAAAGGCGCTCCACCAGATAACGCAGCACAGCCTCCTGGAAACGGTAGACGCGCGCCAGAAAGTCGGCATAGCGGCGGTGCTGCCAGCAAATGGCGGCATTCCAGTTCAGTTCGCGCAGCAGGGCTGCCAGGCGCGTGAGCGAATCGTCCCCGCCAAGCAAGATATCCAGGTCATGGCGCAGCGCCGCGATGACAAAGCCGCGTAATTCCTCGTCTCCCTGGACAAGGGCTTCTTCCAGGGAATTTCGAGCGGCTTGAAAATCGAACTCGAGGCGGCGGGCGGCATACTCGGCAAGATGAATCAGCCCCGCAGAAACGCCCAGGCTGCGCAGGAGCGGCAGGGCATTGGCGAAATCCAATTGCTGCAAGTGTTGGAGAGCAGTCGCCTCACGGAAGGAACCCAGAATTTGCTCCCCAACACGGATGGGGATAGGCTCGCTGCCAAGAGGGGTATAGATCACTTGCAGGCGCTCGCCATAGCGGCGCACTCCTTGCAGCAGAAGGGCGGTGTTGCAGGCCGGTATCCCGCCTGCCAGGGCCACATAACAGGCCGAGATTCCCGTTTCGGGCAAATCCGCCAGCAGGCGTCCATAAGCCTCGAAAGCCCGATCGTAGTAGGAAGGGTTGATTTTCTGCACATCCTCCGCCCAGGCACGCACCCGTTTCCCCAGCACTTCGGGCAGGCGGCGCGCCATCAGACGGGCGAAGTAGAGCGTATCGGTGGGCTGGAATTTGGGGTTGTCCTGGTCGGTGCCGAACAGGTAGAGGTCCAGGGTCTCACCGGGGTGGCGGTCAAGCAGATAGCGCATCACCGACTCGACGATGGGAAAGGACAACTGCGCGGCGCAGGAGTCATATTCTTCGAACAGGCGTTTTCCTCCATCTCGCGCCGGGCGAATCTCCTCGCCGTTCAGCAAGACATCCCGCGAACCAATGTTGGTAAGGATGAGGATACTCATGCCGGTTTTTCTGGCTCCGCTCGAATTTTGACCCATCCCATGGGGGCATTGTGCTGTTCGCCCGCGCTGACCAGCAGGCGGGTGTAGGGGATTTGTTCGCTCCGCTTCCACTTCTTGCGCCCCAGGTTGAAATCCCGCACCATGCGCTTGAATTCCTCATCGCTCAATTTTTCCTGCAACACACGGCCGAGCGTCTTGCTGCGCCAGCCGGTGCCTTTGCCGACGGGGAGAAGCATTTCATTAGCGGCGAGGCTGGCGAATTCATCTGCCAACCGATCGAGGGCGCGTTGGGCATCTTGCACCGTTGCATCTTGTTTTACCAATTCCATAAAGAGTTTTGTCTCTTCGATGAGGCGCAGGCGGGATTCCTCGTTGACCATCTGCCGCAGCCTTCGCGTCAACCATTGTTTTTGTTCGTCACCAAATCTCAGTTCTTTAGCAGGGCGCGGGTCATTGAACAGCCAGGTATCCACCCAA
>JBMFPJ010000264.1:0-3480 GCA_049969175.1 Anaerolineae bacterium
GCCGGAGTTATGCGAACTGCATCTGCTCGCCATGAATTAATTCTTGCAAGCGAAGGCGAATATCTGCGGCAGATTGCCCCCACAGGTAAACCATTGCGGAATCATTCTCACCATCAATTTGCATAGCCCACAGACTGTTTTCTCCTTCCAGAATCACAAGCCCGTCTGATGATGAAGAGGCTTCACGCAAATTGTGGATGGCCACCACAGCGCTCCGGCGGCGCATGTGCGTCAGGGTCTGACTCAGCGTTGTTGCCGTTTGCCTTTCCATCCCAGCCTCTATCAGGATGGTTTTGGCCTCTCTAGCAGCCCGTTGTGCGGCTTGAGTTGCCCGCTGTAAGACACTCATCGTGGTCTGAACCGGTTTCGCAGATGGAGCGCCTTGCTTGGCCAATTGCATCAATTCTTCCAGGCGGGTAAGAATGACATTCGCATCAGGTAATGCTTCAAAAACGTGAATTCCCGGCTCCGGGTTGGAGTGTTCCACTGCCAGTAACTTCGTAGCATGGAAGTAATGGATAACGCGCCCGGTATCAGGGGCTTCCTGGGTCAAGACCACTGAAAATTCCGGCACAGCACAGGTGCCGACCAGCGCCATGACCACTTCGTCCATCTGGATTTTTCCCTTTTCTGTTTTGCCAATTAATCGCCTGGCACGTAAGGAACGTTCGGCGGAAGATAAAGCGGCTGCGATTTGCTCCTCTGACGCTTCACCAAACGGATTGCCCCCCATGCCTGGCAAAGTAGGGACATTGAGCAACCAGAGAATGAGCAGGAGTTCCTCCGTGCTCAGACGGACAGAAAGGGTGGATTGCTTCATGAAAGCCTCCTTTTGCACTATGCTGGAGCAAGAACGGGCGTGAATTGAATGGCATTAGTCCAAGACACGCCGATTGGATGACTGAGAGGGGGCGGGGATGTAAATGCTTCCGTCACAGTATTCCACCAGCCATCCACAGTTATTGGATGAGGCACTACTATATGATCTATCAGTTGTTCGCTGCTTCGGTTAATGATATCTTTCCACTCGTCCGGCACAGGGGATATGCTGATTGCTTTTGTTACGGCTGCCGTCCCCATTACACTGAAATGTTGTCCTGTGGCAAACGCCAGGTCAGGCACGCTCTTGACAAAGTCGAAGGCGTCGCTGCCCAATTTTTTGACGTCTTCCCAGACAGCCTTGCCCTCACCTGGTGTCATCATCATAGGCAGCATCGGGTTCAACGCCATGAACAGGCGTCCAACATTCGCAACGTTTGGTTGTTCCCATGCTGCTTTGAGGGCATTCACTCTTGGCGCAATGGCTGAATCATAGGCAATTTCACTGATGTCCTTCGTAATGCGTCCCAAATCAGCGCGTTTTAAAGTTTTTTCCAGATGGTCTGTGCTGGCGTTCAGGTCCTCTACCATTGCCTGACTGGTGGCTAGGACTGGTGTGAACGCTCTGGAACCAATGACAACCTCCGTTCCTACCAATTGCACAAGAGCATTCCCAGCCAATGCGATTACCATTCCAGGCACTGCCCCGCTGACAGCATACTCACCCACATTGCGAATAACGGATACCCCTATCGTCTTTTCATTGACTTCATCCGATGTGAGGACGTCGCCTGCCACTCCAATTCCGACAGCAACCTTGCCAATTGCTTTGCTCAAACGATATCTCTGGTCCAGAACACCTGCCTTGAGCCAGGGCGCCAACGGCCCATAGCGCCTGATTCCCACCAAATCCAGGAATTGTTGCATATTGACACGCCCCGCGCTCATGTAAGCTAACAACAAACTTCCGTGGGACAAAATATTGCGTACAGATGTCATGTAGTTCTGTGTCGTCGCCCCCAACCCCTCCGCTCCCGTTTGATCGGCTTGCTGGAAGGCCTGCGCCCGCTCGGCCAGAAAGCGCGCCAGGTCTTCGGCTTGAGCGGCCAGGGATTGCGCCTGGCGCCGCGCCGCGTTGACCTGTCCCTCAAGGTTCGCCGCCGAGCGCGCCTCCCAGTCCAGTCCGTTCAGGGCGCGGCCCAGGCGTCCCTCCAAGTCGCGCAGGTCCGAGGCCGCCCCGCGCAGTTGGGCGCTCAGGTCGTTTAATCTTTCGGGTGTGACCAGGATGCGCATGATACCTCCTAAAACTCAAGCAGCACGCAACTGCAAGCAGTTGCGTTACGGGCGAATCGTCATATATGAATTGTCACGCGAGCCCCAGGAGGCTTTGAAGGTATCGGCCGAGTACTCGTGCGATTTTCCCGTCCACGGGTCGTTGACCAGCACTTTGCTGCCGTCGGCGGAGATGCCGGTCACCACCACGGCGTGAGGGTAGCCTTTGCTTCCCATCCCCAGGTTGACAATCGCCACCACCGGCCCCTGCTCCACGTCTTTCTTCAGGCTCTCAAAGTCGGCTTTGACGTGATCTTCCGCCTTGTAGCCCAGCGATTCCAGTTCATCGTGGACGTTTGTCACGCTCAAGCCAGCGCCTTCTTTGAAGGTGCCTTGTTTGACGTTGAGGTTCAGAATCTCCTGCGCTGACATGACCTTATGCTTCGCGTCCTTTTGATTCCAGTAGCGCAGCACCATCTCGGTGGAAGCCGCTGTGCAGCCGTATTCGGTGTTGTTCTGACCGTATTTCAAGCCATGCTGACTGACCAGCGGCACGGCGTGACCGTAGGAGGGCGCCTCGGGGATGTGGATCGTCTGGATGACCTGCCCGGACGAACTGGCCGGGGAAGCGTCTTCGATGCGTAAGCGCTGAATCACGCGCGGCGCCGCCTCCAACTTGACCGACCCCAGTTTGAGGGCGCTGTCTTCCTCCGGCAGGGGCGAGATGACGGGCTGCAAATCGCCGCGCAGCCAGGACCAGAGCGCATCGAGCAGGGGTTGCAGCGCCGGGCCGAGCAGCGGCAGGGAAGCCAGGGTCGCCAGGGTGAACACCGCCGTGCCGCCGCCGCTGACGGGGAGCGCGGCCGCACCCTGGGCGGGCAATCCCAGCAGGCGCAGCAAGCCCTGCCAGGCGGAAAGCCCGGCCGTTTGCAGGGAGAGCCAGGGCGGCAGCGCTTGTTGCAGGGCGTTCAACGGTGCGGCGATACTGGCGCCCAGAACAGCCGCCCCCTGGCCATCAGCCTGCTCGAAGCGCGCCGCCGCCGATTCGAGAAAAGCGGCCTGCGCCTCCGCCTTTTGCGCCAGCGACTCAGCCAGGCGCAGGGACTGTTCCACCTGCCCCTCAACGTTCGCCGCCGAGCGCGCCTCCCAATCCAACGCCTGATACATGCTGCGCAACCGCGCCGCCTGAGCGCGCCACTCCGCCCCCGCCTGGCGCAACACGGCGGCATTCTGCCGCAACCGTTCCGGAACCACCAGGATCCGCATCCTTCACCTCCTCACATTCTGCATTCTGCATTCTGCATTCATCATTCTGCATTCTGCATTTTGCATTTTGCATTCTGCATTTACCTCACCCCCCACAGCCGCACGGTGCCGTCCGCTGACCCG
>JBMFPJ010000265.1:0-3473 GCA_049969175.1 Anaerolineae bacterium
CGGCAACCATAGGACGCAAGACCCGGATCAGATGCAAGGCTTCTTCGCCGTTTGCGCACTGACCAATGACGTTCATATCCGGCTCAAGCGACAAAGCATCCACAACCCCTTGCCGAAATAGTGGGTGGTCATCTACCACCAGAAGCGTGATTTGATTCATCCCAGGCCCATTTTTTGAAAATTTCAACAATTCTATTTTAACCGATTAAGGTCTTTTCCACTCATAGATCACCATATTTTCCTCCCCAAACCTACTCGCAAACTTGCCGTTGCTGCAATAGACGGGGCGGGCCAGTGAAGTCAGGCGGGGATAAAAGCCGGGAAAGGCGATCAGATATGCCGTGTTCTGCTGATCAAGGTAGGCAGCCAGGCGGTTCTCATCCCGGATGAAGGGGATGACCTGCGGCGAGACGAGGCCAGCCAGGTCAATGAGCGGATGGTCATCGAAATAGCCCAGGGCGCCAATATCATGTGCGGCAATAACCGCCGCAGGCGGCAGGTTTTGTTTTGCCCATTGGGCAGTAGCAACCATTTCGCTTTCAATGACGGCGACATCCTCACCATAAGATCGAGCACCTAACAGGAAAAAGGCCAGGGTAACCAGCGCCAGGCTCGCCTGCCAGGATGTGGTCAGCACCCAGCGATAGCGCGAGGAAGATTTTGCCAGTACTACATGAAGCATTCCCCAAAGGCCCCACAGAAAGAAAACGGGCATGGCCGGGATGAGATAGCGACCATGCTGGTACACAGGTAATTTTGAGACATACAGCCAGAGATAACCTGTCATCCAGGCCATCGCGGCCAGAGTCCCCCCGGCACGTTGACGGATGGCACGCGCCATCCAGAGCAGCCAACCGGGCAAGAGCACAATCCCTCCTCCGGTCAACAGTTGTAAGATCATTTGTCCCATACGCTCCAGCCAGGGCCGCGCCTGCCAGGCAGCATATTCAGCCTGCTTGGCATAGAAGGTGTTCGGCAAGGGTGTGCCGCCAATGACCAGATTGAACAGGAGGTAGGGGAAAAAGAGAGATCCGAGGCCAATACCGTACAATGTCAGCGAGCGTAACCTCAGCCGCCAGTTGTCGGAGGTGAGTAAGATGGTCGCCACGACCGGGGCGAGCAGAGTTAAACCGTCGGGGCGGAGCCAAACGCTGAGGCCGGTGAGCAGACCCACCGTCAGGTAGCGAGGCGAGGGTTGCCAGAGGAGAGACAACGCCAGGGTGAGAATCAGGGCGTGGAGGAGGGTCTCCATCCCCGACATCGCCGCCCAGAGAAAATGCCATTCCAGAGCGAAGAAGATGCCCACCCAGGGCCAGCGTGGACGATAGGCAGGGAAAACCTGACGGGTCAGTTTTTCGGCGAGGAGAGCCAGGAGCCAGAGGGCGAGGCCGCCGAGGAGGTAGGTCCAAAAATAAGGGGAAAGATGCAACACAAAACCGAGCGCCAGCAGCGTTGACCAGAGCGGTGAGGTGGAGCCAGCCGAGGGTTGGCCAGGGCGGAAGGCCCATTCGCCGCGCAAAGCCAGGTTGCGAGCATAGGTCTGATGAATCCAGGAATCATCGAGTGGGAAGCCGAGACGGTAGGTGAGGAGGCTGGCAAGCAGGTAGATCAACGCGCCAAACAGGACTAGCGTGGCCAGAATCAGAGTGTGACGGGGGGGAAGTTGCCTATCAGGGTGTGGGTTGGATCTGGAAGATGCGGGCGCCATCCAATTCACCTAAATAGCGAAAATGGTCAAATGACTGGGGGTTTTCATATAAGGGAGAAACAGGGGGCAGTTTTCCTGAAGATTCAAAGACGAAGAAGCGAACGCCAAAGCGTTGGGCAACGGTCAGGATCGTTTGCGGTTCGCCATAGGGCTGGACAATGGCAGGGCGTCCCGTGGTCAGGTAGTAGGCAGGGGGATTGAGCACCATGACCGGTTCGCCCGGCTGAATGCCGAGGGTTTGCAATCGCTGCTCGATGGCGGGGTAGTATTGTTCGCCCTCGCCCCAACCGAGTTTGAAAAGGCGCATCCAGCAGACGTAGATTGAAAGCATGATGACGATTTGCACCAGGACAATGCGAAAGATGAGAAAGGCCTGCGGGGTGAACCAGCCCCGTTTGCGGGCAGCGGCCACGGTAGTTTCCAGGCCAAGAGGGGCAAGCGACCACCAGAGGGGTTGCAATGCAGCGCCGGCATGGAAGAATGCGCCGCGCACTCCGGCAAAGGGGAAGATGACGGTCATAACAAAAAACAAAATCAGCCAGGCCAGTACCGCAAGGCGGACGCGGCGATCGGTGCGCTGAACCCAGGCACCCACGAGAATGAAGGGGAACAGGATGATTGCACCATGGGCAGCAAAGCCGCTCTGGAGGTTTTGATTCAGCGCCCAAAGGCGAACTTTGAGAATGGCCGCCCAGCCACTGGCGAGCAAATGCTGGAGGGTGAGCTGTCTGGCCGGGTAGATGAAGGTCTCGTCGTAGTGGGTCAGCCAGAGGGTGCGGCTGGTGCCGGGAGGCATGAGGGAAGCGTAAATACTGAAGTTGCGGGCATACCAGGGTGCCATCACCAGCAAGAAGCCGATCAGGGCAAAGAGGCTGAAAGCGAGGAAAGAGGAAATTTTCCGGCCGAGGGAAGGTCGGCGCCGGGCAACCCACAGGGCGACCAGAAACGTCAGTGCTAGCCAGAGCAGGCCATCGTTGCGGCCGAGGGTGAAAAAGCCGGCCAGCAGACCGAGGAGCGCAAAACGCCAGGGTGGGGTATCTTCGCGGGGAAACAGCAGAAAATAAAGCCCACCCAGCAACATGAAGGTGCCGAAGTTATCGGGGACCGACATGAAGGGGAGATGAAAGACGGGGAAAACGGCGAGCAGACCCGAAGTCAGAGCCAGAGCCCGGCGGTGGGAAAAGGTAAAAGCCAGGGCGGCAGTGAGGGGTGGAATCAGGGCGGCGATCCACAGGAAGAGCAGGCGTCCGCTGGCATAGGTGGTTTGGGCGGTGAGCCACATGCCGAGGGCGGTGAGCAGGGAGGCAAGTGGCATCCAGTAGGTGTGTGAAGGATGCGGCAGGGTTTGGGGATCGTCGAGGTAATTCCACAAATACGGCTCGGTAAAGCCTTTGCCCTGAGCGAGTTGCAGGCCACCGGCAAAGTAGTAATCAGCGTCCAGGTAGCCAGGGTAGGGCTGGAAGTGAGCCACGATCAGAGGGACGATCAGGCCGAGGAGGAAGAGCAGGAGGAGGTCACGACGGTTCATCGGTATTCGGAACGAGCGACACGTTCAAGCCAGGGACGCGGCAGGCGCACGGCCCACCAGCGAATCCAGTATAGCCCAAGCATGGTCAAAAGGGGATAAAAAAGGAAGACAATTTCAGCAGGTTGCAGCCCGGCGAGAGAAATGCCCTGTGTGATGAGCAGCCAGGGCAGGCCAAAGGCGAAAAGCAGCAGCAGGGAAACGATGGTATAGCCCCAGTGCGGCCAGCGTTCACGCATT
>JBMFPJ010000266.1:0-3460 GCA_049969175.1 Anaerolineae bacterium
GGCCGCGAGATCGTCGTCTCGGTGAGCGAACTGGAATAGGAGAGCAAACATGAGCGAAAAAGTCACTCTGCTTGCGGTCTTTTCGGACCTTGAGCCGGCCGCGGAGGCCATTGAGCGCCTCCGCACCCTGGGCGTTGGCGACGAGGCGATGAACGTGATCTCCGGTGTGCCGCTCACCGAAGCGATGTTGGGCCGTCCGCGCCAGTGGACAAACGTTCCGCGCCTGGCGTTGGGAGGTTCGATTGGTGGTTTTATCATCGCCGCTCTGCTTACTTTTGGCACGCCCAAATACTACCCGGTGCGGGTCGGCGGGCAGCCGTTCATTCCTGGTCCACCCACGGTAGTAGTATTGTTCGAGTTGACCATGTTGGGAATGTTGCTGTCCACGTTCCTGGGAGTTTTTCTGGATAGTTATTTCCCTTCCTATCGGCCGATGGAATATGTGGCCGAGATCAGTGATGGCAAAATTGCCCTTTTCGTTTCTTGCGCGCCCGAGGAGGTAGATCGTCTCAAGCAGGCCCTGAGCAACCTGGGCGCCAAAAAAGTTGAACTTGCGGAGGCGCAACCGCTATGAGACTCTTCAAACAACTTCTCGTTGTGTTCAGCGTTGTTGGTGCACTGCTGGGTGTGCTGATGCTGTTTGCCAATGACGTCATCAAGATTGACTGGATTTCCTTCATGGAAATTCAACCCTCCTACCGACCCATGGAGAATCCCCTGCCCATGCCCCCACGTTCCATTCCAGTTGATGGGCCGGTCTCTATCCCCAACATGGGCGCGCCTGAAAATCCCGTCCCCGCGGATGAAGTTTCCATCGCGCGTGGCCGTCAGCTGTTCCAAATCAATTGTCAGATGTGTCATGGCGAAAGTGGTCAGGGGAACGGGCAGATTGCCGGTTTTCTTGCGAATTTCAAGCCCGCCGATTTGACCAGCGATGTGGTTCAATCGAAGAGCGATGGTGCCCTGTTTTTGACGATTACCAATGGTGTAGCAGGACGTATGCCCCCGATGAACGAGAACCTGCTGGTGCGCGAACGTTGGGACATTGTCAATTTCATTCGCACCTTAAAAGCAACAAAGTAGGGGAGGAGGCTATATCATGGATGACGTTCGTAAAACAATATATACTACTCTGATTGGCTTTTTGCTGGTATTGGTGGTCTGGTTTTCGTTTGTCTATGTCTCTGCTTGCGGGTTTAGTGTGAGCTGTCAGCAGGCACAAACCGTCGCGGTGGTGGATCGTACTTCCATCCCCACCCTCATCCCGGCGACGATGCCCGTCCCGCAACGTGGCGGTAAGCAAGCGGTTTTCAATAAGTGCCAGGTGGCAGCTGTCAATTTGATTGGGGCCTGGGTTTCAGCCGGCTATCCCGAAAAAGACACTTTCACCTTCACCGATGTGAAAGGCACTACCTGCGAAGCCACTTTTGCCCAAGATGTTCAGCCGCTCTTCCTGGAATCCAATCTCTGGTATCCTGGCTCTCTGGCTTGTGCTTCCTGCCACCAATCTGATCTGACCAAAGCTATAATGAACATGGATTTGAGTAGTTATGCCGGTATTGTGGCCGGATCGCGGCGGGCGAACGGTGAAGCCAAAGGGAATGACATTTTGGGAGGTGGCAATTGGGAGCAATCTTTGCTCTATCAAATGCTCTATGCCCCCAACGGGCAGACCACGATTGGCCGCCCCGCCATGCCTTTAGGTCGTCCGGCGGATGTCCCTGCTGAGGGGCCGCTGGTTTATGCTGGCGTACCAGTGACGACACCCATCCCTGAGATCAGCACCACCTTACCCGGTGGTACCCCTCCTGTCGAGATCACCGCGACCTCCACGGTCGAAGTCCCGGCGACGCCAACGCCTTGAGCGAAGGAGGCTGTCTGAAATTCACTACGTCCCGAAGGTCAAAAACTTCGGGACGTTTTTTTGTTCTCTGCCGGCAGATGTGGTGCGTGGACCTGGCTTCGTGTAGTCAAAGTAATCTCCTTTCTGGCAGCAGGCGCGGCCTGCCTTCCAATCAGATGAAACATCGCAGCGTAGAGCAGGCTTTCCAACCCTGTCTGGACAGGCTCAAAAGATTATCCCGCGCCCGCCGTGAATTGGAAATCCACTTTAAGCAGATTCGCCCATGCCAGTGATTGATTCCAAAAAACAAACACCCTCGTTATCGAGGGTGTTTGCAGGCGGAGAGGGCGGGATTTGAACCCGCGTCCCCTTGCGGGGAACACGCTCTCCAGGCGTGCGCGCTAGGCCAGACTACGCGACCTCTCCGTTCAAGCGGGCGAATTATATACCATGTGCTTTTATCGGGCAAGTGATTTGCCAAAATGCGAAATCTTCACATGGTGTAGAAAATAAAAAGCGGCTCACTATCAGGTGAACCGCTTTTGCCGGGGTTATTTTCGGCTGACCTCAGGGAGTTCTCGGGGCGGGAGCAGGCCCCAACGGCCGGCGGCCAGGTAAAGGATTTCCAGAATCAGATCGTGATAGGCAATCCCTTCTGCTTTGGCTTGCAGGCACAAATCGCTGTAATCGGGGGTGAGGCCAGGCAGGGTGTTGATTTCCAACAGGCGCGGGCTGCCTTCATCATCCAGGCGAATATCCGTGCGGGAAACATCCAGAGCGCCCAGCACCTGATGGGCGCGCCAGGCAAAGTGCTTGAGCTTTTTCTCCAGTTCGGGATCGAGAATGGCCGGGCAAATATAGCCGGGTGCGCCTTCTTCGCCCACCTCTTTGGATTTGGCTGCCTGGCTATACACGTTCGGGGTAACCGAACGGCTGCTATCCAGTTCGAGCACCGGGAAACGATGAAAGCCGTCTTTTTCGTACCATTCGGGATGACGCGAGAACAGTCTGGCATCAGGGCGACCGAGGATGCCAACGGTAAATTCTCGCCCGGAAAGGAAGGTCTCCACCAGGGCGGGTTGCTGGTACGTGTTGATGACGTAACGGACGCGCTCACGCAATTCTTTTTCGTTGTGAACGATGGCATTCAAGTCCACGCCCATGCCGGTTCCCTCGCGAGCGGGCTTGACGAAGAGCGGGAACTTCAATTCCGGGCGCAGGGGCTCGTCGCCGCTACTGAACTCCTGAAAGGGAGCCACCGGCAGCCGCCGATCTCGCCAGATGCGTTTGGTCAGAGTCTTATCCAGCGAGATGGCATTGGTCAGAACGCGTGAGCCGGTGTAGGGAATACCCAACAATTCCAGCAAAGCTGGCACTTGAGCCTCGCGAGCATCGCCGCCCAATCCTTCGGCGATGTTGAAACAAATATCGGGTTGCTCTTTTTGTAAAGCAAAGGGGAGGTTGCGATCAGCGGGGATAAAGCAGGTAGCATGGCCATCCGTTTCGATGGCGGCGCGAATGGCTTCAACCGTTTCTATGTGATCAAAGTCGGCGTAGGCATCCGGTGGAACGCCTGGTGGCAATGGCTTCGATTCGTCCTTGATGTTTGCCAGGACA
>JBMFPJ010000267.1:0-3434 GCA_049969175.1 Anaerolineae bacterium
ATTCGCACCGGCCTGGTTTCGCTGGAGTAATACCAGGAAAAATGGGGGATTTTTGCATGACATCTATCTGCTTTGTTTTCAGGTTGAATTAATCTCGCTATGTACAATGAGAATTACTCAAATTTACCGAGGAGGCTATCCATGAAACGTTCTAAATTCCTGCTTGGCGGATTGCTGATTCTGGCGGCTGTCGTCTATCTTATCGTTTCTTCGACGAAAGCCAGCGCTGAGTACTTTATGACAATTGACGAAGTCAAAGCGCAGGAGCAGTCTGTTATCGGAAAAAATTTGCGACTTTCGGGCGCGGTGATTGGCGATACGATTCAATATGACCCGCAAACACTGACGCTGACCTTTGAAGTGGCACACGTGCCCGGTGACAATGCTGAAGTGGAGGCGCAAGGTGGTCTGGCCGCGGTGTTGCATCAAGCGGTGATCGATCCGCAGCGCAATCGTCTCAAAGTCGTTTATGTGGGTCCCAAGCCTGATCTGTTGCGCAACGAGGCACAAGCGATTATGACTGGTCATTTGGAAGCCGATGGTGTCTTTTACGCCGATGAATTGCTGCTCAAGTGCCCTACCCGTTATGAACAGGCCGTGCCTAGTCAGGCAGCAAATAATTGATAAAATCAGACCTGATGGTATTTCCTGTGCCATCAGGTCAATTTTTCTTTAGAGTAAGGAGAACCCCATGCTGGCCGATTTTGGATATGGCGTATTGGTCATTGCTTTTATTGTTACCCTGTATAGCGTGGTGATGGCGGTGCTTGGGGCGCGCCAAAACTCGGCGCGTTTCATCGAAAGCGCCCGGCGGGCGATGTTGCTCACCTGGCCATTGATCACCCTTTCAGCGGCCTCGCTCGTTATTTTGCTGGTTACCAACCGTTTTGATGTTTCCTTCGTCTATGAAGTGACCAGCCGCAGTATGCCCACTTATTTGAAGATCACTGCCTGGTGGGGCGGGCAGGCCGGCTCGCTGGTCTTCTGGTCATGGTTGATGTCGGCTTTTGCTTCGCTGGTGACCTTGCGAAAGTGGGATCGTGACCGCGAGTTCCTGCCCTGGGTCATCGTTGTCACGCAAATTACTGTAGCCTTTTTCTTGATGCTGGTGATTTTCTTTGAAAATCCTTTTGCTCGCATGTGGTTTGCGTCCAATGGCGAGGTGATTAAGGCCATGTTTCAGCCAAAAGGGGCGATTCCCGTTCCGCTTCAGGCGGATGGACGCGGCCTCAACCCGCTTTTGCGTCATCCTGGCATGATCATCCACCCGCCAATGTTGTATCTCGGCTTTGTCTCGTTTGTCATCCCCTATGCCTTTGCCATGGCGGCGCTGATTACCGGTCGCACCGATGACCGCTGGATCCGCATTACGCGCCGTTGGGCTTTGTGGGCCTGGTTGTTCCTCTCCTTTGGCCTGGTGCTGGGCGGTCGCTGGGCCTACGATGTGTTGGGCTGGGGAGGCTATTGGGGCTGGGATCCGGTCGAAATTGCCGCTTTCATGCCCTGGCTGACCGGCACGGCTTTCTTGCATTCCGTGATGATTCAGGAAAAGCGCGGCTTGCTCAAGCACTGGAACATGATCTTGATTCTCCTGACCTATGCCCTGGTCATCTTCGGCACGTTCCTGACCCGTTCCGGCGTGCTCTCTTCGGTTCATGCTTTCGCTCAAAGCACCATCGGGCCGCTGTTTTTTGCCTTCATCGGCCTGACGTTTATTATCTCTACCGCCCTGCTCATCTGGCGCTGGCCAGGTTTGCGCTCTGAAACCGAGATGAAGTCCATGCTCTCGCGCGAGGCGCTCTTCCTGCTGAACAACTTGCTCTTCATGAGCGTGTTGATCGTCTGCTTCTGGGGGGTGATCTTTCCCTTGATCTCCGAGCTGGCAACTGGTCAGAAAGTGACCGTTGGCCCGCCGTTTTATGAGCGTGCCACTGCCCCGCTCTTTGCTGCCCTGATGTTGCTGATGGGCATTGCTCCGCTCTCTGCCTGGGGAAATTCCACCCTCCAGACCCTGGGGCGTGCCTTGTGGAAGCCTTCCACCATCTCGGTAGTCATTACCGGTGCCCTGGCGCTCACCTATACCCACAACGTCATCGCTTTGATCGGTTTCTTCCTGGTGGCCTTTGTGATCGCGGTCACGCTGAATGAATTCTGGCGTGCCATCCGCGCCCGCCAAAAAGCGCAAAACGAAAACTTCTTCACTGCCCTGTGGCGACTGTTTGGTCGCAACCGCCGTCGGTATGGAGGCTATGTGATTCACCTCAGCATGATGTTGATGGCGATCGGCATTTTGGGCATTGAGCTTTTCCAGGTGGAAACTCAGGGTACCGTGGCCGTGGGGCAATCGCTCAAACTGGGCGGTTATACGGTGGAATACAAAGAAATTGCTTCCTGGGACGATATGCCCAAAGGGGTGAATTACACTCGGGCGGTGGTCAACGTCTATGACAAAAATGGTAATTTCCTCGGTGAGCTCCACCCCCGCAAGGACTTCTATTTCGATACCCAGCAAAATATGACCATCCCTGGCCTGCGTTCCACGCTCAAGGATGATCTCTATGTCTTGCTGGTGGACTGGCAGCCGATCTCTGCCAATGGTGCTACCTTCAAAATTTACGTCAACCCCCTGGTCAACTGGCTGTGGATTGGCTCGATCGTCTTCTTCTTTGGCATTCTGATCGCAGCCTGGCCAGAGCGTGAGGCCGAAGTGGTGCCGGTGCGCGTCTCCTCTCGCCGCCAGCAACCCAGCGCTACCGATTAAACCCATCACTCGAATACAAGAGCAAACATGAAGCGTACCCTCTCCATCCTCTTCCTCACCCTCTTGTTGACTGGTTTGCTGGCTAGGGTGGTGCTGGCACAGCAGCCTACCCCCTCCGATGACCAGGTCAATGCCATTGCCAAACAGCTATATTGCCCCGTTTGTGAAAACACGCCCCTGGATGTTTGCCCTACTGAGGCCTGTCGTCAGTGGCGTGAGCTGATTCGTCAGCAGCTGGCCGATGGCTGGACGGAAGAGCAGATCAAACGATATTTTGTCGAAAACTACGGGGCGCGCGTCCTGGCTGAACCACCGCGCACGGGCCTGAACTGGTTGGTGTATCTCTTGCCCCCGGCGGCGATTCTGGCTGGCGCGTTTATCCTCTTCCGCGCTTTGCGTGCCTGGACTCGTCCTGCCGCACCTGCACCAGCCTCCTCTCAGGTGCCGCCAGAGCAGGATGAATACATGGCAAAACTGGAAGAAGAATTGCGCAAACGCAAATAGTGACCCTCCGGCGTGGAAAATTCACCGCCCGCTGAAAGCAGATGGAAAGTGGGCTATCGGCCGACTTCCCGCGACGAGGCGGGGGATTCTGTCCTCCGCCTCGTCGGGTGGACAGCGCCTCTACAAAATTGACTGAAGGACAGGGAGAATGTCTATGAACGAAACCGAT
>JBMFPJ010000268.1:0-3387 GCA_049969175.1 Anaerolineae bacterium
GGAGCGCAATTGTATGACAAGTGGTATGCCGTCTTGAACGTGCAGCCACCGCAGGGGAACATGCCTATCTGGAGCCGCCAATCTACCAACACCCGTTCGGGAGCCGATACCTGGCGCTGTGCAGAGTGCCACGGCTGGGATTACAAAGGGGTGGATGGCGCCTATGCCAGCGGTTCGCACAAGACGGGCTTTCCCAGCCTGATGATTCTCGTTCCGCAAATGACGCGAGATGAGATTGTCGCTCATCTCAAGGGGGGGAAAGATCCGGCCCATGATTTTTCTGCCTACCTGGATGATCAATCTCTACAACGCCTAGCCCTTTTCCTGAAAGAGGGCCTGATTGATGATTCTGAATACATTGATGCCGTCTCGTTGCAAGTGATCAACGGCAATGTTGAGCATGGAAAGCAGCTCTTTCAAGAAGTATGTGCCAAATGTCATGGGGAGGATGGCAAAAAGATCATCTTCCGCACGGAGGGCATCGAAGAATCCCTGGGCGCGGTAGCCCGGCGCGACCCCTATCGCTTTTTGCATCGCACTCGCTTTGGGGTGGCTGGCACCGAAATGCCGGTCGGCTTTATGCTTGGCTGGAAGCCGGCTGATGGCCGTGATGTGTTGGCCTATGCTCAGACTCTGCCCGGGGGCAGGGAGGAACCCTCTTTAGGTCCGGCAAGCGAAGCGGTGACCCCGGCCCCGCAAAGCATTGGTGGGCCATCCGCAAATCCAATCTTGGGCATTCTCACTGGCGTTCTGGCTGCTCTGGGTACCATTGGCAGCGTCTTGTTGTTCCTCTCTGTTTTGGTCTTTGTCGGTGCAGTAATTGTTTTTGCTTTGCGCCGTCGTCAATAATCCTTTCAGGAGCATCAATGATCAAGCGTTTGTTTTCCTGGTTCTTCTCACCGCTTGGACGGGTGGGGTTAGCCATTGTTGTGCTGGTTTTGGCCAGCGCGGCGACTTATGGCATTTATCTCACTCAGCAAGCACCCCAACAACCGATTCAATTCCCTCATAACTTGCATGTGGGCCTGGGCATTCAGTGTTTGTACTGCCACCCCGGTGCCATGCGTGGACCATCTGCTGGACTACCGACCGAAACCAAGTGCTGGGGTTGTCACCAGCAGACGACACGTACCAAAACCAGCCCTGAACTGCAAAAGCTGGCAAAGTACGTAGAAAACAATCAGCCCATTCCATGGGTGCCGGTGGCTATGGTGCCCGATTTCGTCCATTTCAATCATCGTCCCCACATCGCCGCGGGGCTGAACTGCGAAAACTGTCACGGCGACTTGAGCAAGATGACTGTTGCTCAGAACCCGCAAGTGATGAATATGGGGTGGTGTCTGAATTGTCACCGGGCGCGCACCGTAAATGACCCTGAGAAGCGCACCAAGCTTCTCGACTGTGGTACCTGCCACTATTAAACCGGGTGAAAGGAAACGATTTATGAGCAAGAATTTTTCCCGGCGTGACTTTTTGAAGCTGGCAACTGCTGGCGCTGCAACCAGTGCCATTCTCACGGGTTGTGGTCCGGCCTCCCGCTATGTTGTGCGTGAACCGTACACGCAAATGCCGGAGTACACCTACAACGGCATGAGCACATATTATGCGACCACCTGTCGTGAATGTGCTGCCGGGTGTGGATTGGTTGTCCGTGTTCATCAAGGTCGCGCCATCAAAGTTGAAGGAAACAAAAATCATCCCGTCAATCTGGGCAAGACCTGTGCCCGTGGACAGGCTACGCTGCATGGCCTGTACAACCCTGATCGGGTGACCGATCCTATGCGGCAAGCAGGGCGAAGTAGTCGGAACTTCCAGAAAATGGATTGGGACGCGGCCATCAAAGTTGTGGCGGATGCGCTGCAAAACACCTCTCCGGCGCAAATCGCCTTCTTGCTGGGCATGGCGCCCGACCATCTTTTTGATCTGGTCAACGATTTGACTCAGGCCCTGGGCGCGCCGGCTCCCCTGCGTTTTGGCGGGCTGAGCCTGTTTGAGGGCCGCTCTTCGCTGATGAAGGCCACCGCCAACCTGTTTGCTCAGGCAGCGTTGCCTTATTTTGATTTGAGTGGTGCCGATCTGGTACTCTCCTTTGGCGCCAACTTCCTGGAAACCTGGCTCTCACCAGTGGCCTTTACCCGCGGGTTTGCTCGTATGCGCCAGGGACGGGACGGCAAACGCGGTTACCTGGTGCAATTTGAACCGCGACTCTCTCAAACCGGCGCCAAAGCCGACGAGTGGATCCCGATTCAACCCGGGACCGAGGGGCTGGTGGCGCTGGCAATTGGCCGATTGGCGGCTGAAGCGCGGGGTGCGACTGTGCCCCAGGCTTTTGCCAACGTGAACGTTGAGGAAATTGCCGCGGCTTCTGGCGTAAACGCAGAGACTTTGCAGCGTTTGGCGGGTATGTTGGTCAACGCGGCGCATGGTCTTGCCATTCCGGGTGGAACGGCACTTGCGTATAGCAATGGCGTGCAAACAGCTGAAGCAGTGCTGGCGCTCAATGCACTGGTTGGCAACGTGGGCCAGCCGGGTGGGGTTTTCTTTTCGGCTCCATCGCCTTTCGCGGACAGCTATCATCAACCGGCCAATGTTCAGGAAATGGCGGCCTTTATTGAAAAGATGCGCGCGGGGGAGATCAAAGTCCTGTTTGTACATGGAGTAAACCCGGTCTTTGATTTGCCGCCGGCGCTGGGCTTTGAAGAGGCCCTGAAGAGCGTGCCGCTGGTTATCTCTTTTGCCACATTCCCAGATGAGACTGCCATGCAAGCGGATTACATTTTCCCCGATCATCACGGCCTGGAATCGTGGGGCTATCAGCGGGTGGCTACTGGGACGAATCAATCTACTCTTTCGGGGGCGCAGCCAGTGGTGGTGCCGTTCTATAATACGCGCTCAACCGCCGATGTGTTGCTGGCCGCTGCCGCAGCGGTGGGGGGCAATCTGGCCCAGGCGCTGCCTTTTGCTGATGAAGTGGCCTTTTTGGAAAATCGCCTGACAGCCCTGGTCGGGGCTGAAGATGGCTATTTCGCCGCTGGTGAGATTAATTCGTTTATGGCCTATTTCCAGCAATACGGTGGCTGGTGGAAGACGACCGATAACCTGGTGGCTCCTTCAGCCGCCAGTGCTTTGAGTCGCAGTCTCAACGTCCCTGCGGCTGAATTTGAGGGGGAGGGCGAGTTTTTCTTGTTGCCATTTGTTTCCCCCGTTTTGGGCGATAACGGGGCGAACAAGCCCTGGTTGCAGGAAGTTCCCGATCCGACGACGACGGTGATGTGGAATTCGTGGGTTGAAATCAATCCCCTGACGGCACAGGAGTTGGGGCTGGAGAACGATGACGTGATTCTGATCACCTCCCCGGCTGGGGCGGTGGAAGCCTCCGTTTACCTG
>JBMFPJ010000269.1:0-3374 GCA_049969175.1 Anaerolineae bacterium
CTTTGCCTTCGACGATGATGATTTGCCCAACAGCGATTTGCGCGGCATATTTGCCCCAGGTTCGAGAGAACAGCACCAGTTCGATGTTGCCTTGAATGTCTTCCAGGGTGACAAAGCCCATCGGCTTGCCAGTTTTGGTTTGGTAGGGGCGGATGCTGGTGATCAGGCCGGCCACGCGGACTTTTTCTTCGTGGGCAGCTTCCGCCAGTTGACCGGAGAAGTGAGTGACCAGCTTGACGAGGGTGGGCTGGTAGGGGGTCAGGGGATGGTCGGAGATGTACAGGCCGATGAGTTCGCGCTCCCAGTTGAGCATCTCGCGCCGATCGATTTCGGTGGTTTCGGGCAGGGCGATGGTCTCGGTAACGCCGGTAGTTTCGCCAAAGAGGGAAAGTTGCCCGGCCTGGGCAGCGCGGAAGTGGCTGGTGCTGATGGAGATGATGCGCTCGATGGCAGCCAGGAGGGCAGCGCGGTTGCCAAAGCGATCCAGGGCACCCACTTTGATCAGGCATTCCAGGGCACGGCGCCCCACGGCACGCAGGTCAACGCGGCGGGCGAAGTCGTTTAGATCTTTAAACGGTTGGTTGCCGCGAGCAGAAAGGATCGCGTTCACTGCACCTTCGCCGACGTTTTTGATGGCGCCAAAGCCAAAGCGGATGGCCGGTCCTTCGGGCAGATCTTCGATGGTAAAGTCCCAGTGCGAGGCGTTGACCTCTGGGGGTAAGACCGGGACGCCCATGCTGCGGGCGTCGGCGATGTAGAGGGCTACTTTTTCGGTCTCGTTGCGGGTGACCGACATGAGCGAGCTCATGTATTCGGCCGGATAGTGGGCTTTGAGGTAGGCGGTCTGGACGGCGATCACGCCGTAATCGGCGGCGTGGCTTTTGTTGAAGCCATAGCGGGCGAATTCTTCCCAGTCCGAGAAGATCTGATTGGCAATTTCTTCGGGGATGCCTTTTTTCGCCGCGCCTTTGACGAATTTTTCGCGATGTTTTTGCAGTTTTTCGGCGATTTTCTTGGCAATGGCCTTGCGCAGGTCATCGGCTTCCGATTGGGTGTAGCCAGCCAGTTGTACGGCGGCGTTCATCAGTTGTTCCTGATAGACCGGGATGCCGTAGGTATCCTGGAAGATCGGGCGCAGGGCTTCGTGGCGATATTCGACTTCGGCCTCGCCGTGCATGCGGGCGATGTAATCGGGGATGAATTGCATTGGGCCGGGGCGGTAGAGTGCCACCATGGCGATGACGTGATCGAGGGTTTTGGGCTTCATCTGCACCAGCCAGCGGGTCATGCCGCCCCCTTCCAGCTGGAAGACGCCGAGGGTCTGGCCATTGCCCAGGAGTTCGAATGCTTTGGGGTCGTCGAGGGGAATGTTGCGGAGGTCGAGGTGAACGCCGTGGCGTTTTTCGATCAGGTCGCAGGCACGCGCCATAACGGTGAGGGTGGCCAGGCCGAGGAAATCCACCTTGAGCATTCCGAGCGATTCTAGGACTCCCATTTCAAATTGGGTAACGGTTTTGATGGGGGTATCCTCAGCGTTGGAGGTGGGACGGTGCAGGGGTAGATATTCCACCAGGGGGCGATCGCTGATCACCACGCCGGCGGCATGGGTGCCGGCATTGCGCACTGTGCCTTCCATTTTAGCAGCCGTATCCACCAATTCGCGCATGTAAGGAGTGGATTCGTAAATCTGTTTGAACTCGGGCACAGCCAGAGCATCTTCCATCGTCACCGTCTTACCGGAAACGAAGGGGACGAGTTTGGCCAGGCGATCCACTTCGGAAAGGGGAATATCCATCACCCGGCCGACATCGCGCAGGGCAGCTTTGGTGCCCATGGTGCCAAAGGTGATGATTTGAGCCACTTTGTCGTCGCCGTATTTGTGGGCGCAATATTCAAGCATTTCGCTGCGGCGGTCGTCGCGAAAGTCCAGGTCAATATCGGGCATGGAGATGCGCCCTGGGTTGAGAAAGCGCTCGAAGATCAAATCATGCTCGATGGGATCCACCATGGTGATCTCCAGGCTGTAGGCGACGATGGATCCCGCCGCCGAGCCGCGCGCGTTGTACCAGATGCCATTTTCGCGGGCATGACGGCACAAATCCCAGACGATGAGGAAGTAGGCGTCAAAACCCATATCGTGGATGACGCGCAATTCATAGTCGAGGCGTTCACGAATTTTGGGATCGGAGGCTCTGTTTCCGTAGCGGCGTTTTAAGCCCTGTTCGCACAGCTGGCGCAGATAAGTCTCGGCGGTATGGCCTTCAGGGACGGGGAATTCGGGCAGGTGGTAGCCCTTGAAGGACAGGTTCACATGGCAACGCTCAGCGATGAGCAGGGTATTGCTGAGCGCCTCAGGAATTTCGGCGAAGAGGGTAGCCATCTCCTGCGGGGTGCGCAGGTAGTAAGAGGCATCGGTCATGCGCATCCGATTGGGGTTGGAGAGGGTGGAGTTGGTTTGAATGGCGAGCAAAATGTCCTGGAGGCGGGCGTCTTCAGGGTTGATGTAATGGACATCGTTGGTGGCTACATAGCGAGCTTCGTAGCGCGCTCCCAATTCAAGCAGTTTGCGGTTCAGGTCGGTGATTTCTTTGATGTTGTGATGCTGAAGTTCGACGAAGAAACGATCGCGGCCAAAGACATCAAAATACCAGTTCATGCGGCGCACGGCTTCTTGCGGGTTCTCTTCGAGCAGGGCGCGAGGAATTTCGGCGGACATGCAGCCGGTGGTACAAATCAGTCCTTCCGAGTGAGCTGCCAGAAATTCGTGGTCAATGCGCGGGTAGTAGTAAAAGCCCTGAAGTTGAGCAGCGGAAGCAATTTTGAGCAGGTTCTTGTAGCCGGTCTCATTTTCGGCCAGCAACAGGAGATGAAAGGATTTCTTGTCCAGTTGGGGATCGCGATCGGTCATGCCGCGCGCCGCCATGTAAGCCTCCAGCCCAATGATCGGTTTGATTCCCGCAGCGGTAGCGGCATTGTAGAAGTCAATGACACCGAACATCGTGCCGTGATCGGTGATTGCAACGGCGGGCATGTTCAGTTCTTTGACGCGTTTCACCAGCTTCTTGATGTTCGAGAAGCCATCAAGCAGAGAATATTCGGTGTGGACGTGGAGGTGAGCAAATGTCATGGTCGGTTAAATGGCAAAACAAGGGGCAGTGAAGCAAGTGGGGGGTAAAGCGATTATAGCACGGCGATGGAGAAAGAGAACAAAGTCACGTATAATCAGATAAAGTTGTTCCCTCACCTGCCTCAGGAGAGCGTCTCATGCCTTTCAATCCCGTTTATTATTCTCAACAAGACCCAGCCTGGAAAAACGTCAAAATCGGCTTCAGCCATGAGACCATCGGTCACGTAGGTTGCGCCCTGACCAGTGT
>JBMFPJ010000270.1:0-3373 GCA_049969175.1 Anaerolineae bacterium
GGCGGCATAGACGGGCCGGTATGAGATGCCGAAATCAATGCCATCGTGGCCATCGTAGGCCAGCCAATCCCCCAGGCTATAGGACCAGTAAACACCGTAACCGGCATCGCAAACGCCGGCCTGGGGCGGCGGTGTACCGGGCGGCGGAGGGACGGGGCAATTTTTGCGAGCTTCGTCACCGCTGAAAGCCACCACGCGTTTATCATACACATAAACCGGCGAGGTGTGGTCGAAGATCGATTCTTGTGAGGCCGTGCCGGGGTAAGGCGGATACAAAAAGGGAGCTACGACCGGCAAATTCTTCGCCAGGGCGCTGCTGGCTTGAAGCGCCAGCACACCCAATGAGAAGATGGCAAGGAGGTTGCGGCGCAAGGACTTTTTCAAGAGGTGCCTCCCGTGGTTACTCGTGTTGACCTAGAGGGTGTTGGAATTCATGTTCCAACCACAGATGAACACAGATAAATTGGAGTTACAAGGTAATTTCATCCCGTTTTTCTTCAGAATCAATGTTCATCCGTGTTCATCTACGGTAAACCCCGATTTATAAAACACTTTTAGCGCTCAAGGCTGCGGTGTGGCTTCGCTTATCGGGATAGAATGCAGGGTGGCGAGAACCGTCTGGGCCTCGGCCAGGCAGGCATCGGCATTGTCTTGAAAATCCACCTCGAAACCGGTGTAAATTTTCCCATCCCCACCGAAATAAGTGACAAATTGCCGGATGCCGTTCAGGTAAATGGTATTGACTTCAAAGGTGAAATTCCCCACCTCAACAATCTGATGCTCAACCGTGAAGTCGGAAGACAGGCCGCGCCCAGCTGTGGGCGTAATGAGACAACCGGTAAGGGCGCGATGCCCTAACGCCGGCGCGCCGAACGGATCGCTGGTCAGCGCCCATAGAGCGGGGTCATACTCCAGGCGGAAGGCATAGCCCGCTAACGATTCGCCGGGATACGTGGGCAGCCCATCCCAAACGGCGATCTGGGGCGCGTTGGGTTGCAATGTGGGCAGTACCAGCGTTGGCAGCGGCGTCTCAGAAGGAACGGGGGTCAGGGTGAGGGGGAGAGTAGGAATAGGGGTGTGGGTTGGTTCCGGCGTGTTTTGCACGGCTGCCATGGTGGGGGTGCGGGTGACGGGAATCAAAACCGGATTTTGCAGGGGCATGGTACCACATCCACTGATCAGGATGATTAATAACGTAGCGGCAAACAACTTGCGAAAAGATACTCCTCTGCCAGACATTTCAGCCTCACTTTCGCATCCAACCCGGACAGCAAGCGGATTCCGTCAAAATGGGCGTTACCCACCCTTTGGGCCATTCCGCGACCTGTACGCTCATTCTACCATTGCTGACGAAGGCGAAGGCCAGCAAGTTGCCACCCGGTGACCAGACGGGTGTTTCGGCGCGGCCGCTTACCCCCTGGGTAACCACCTGGATTTCTCCGCTTTCCACATCCGCAATCGCGATCTCGCTGAGCAAGGCCTCAGCCACCTGCTCCACTTGGGTGTCTTGAGGATTCGCGCGAGCCACAAATGCCAGGCGCTTCCCATCGGGCGACCAGTTGGCCGCGTAGCCGTGGCCGCCATCGGCCATGGCCAGGCGGTGCGCGCTACGACCATTGGCTGACATTACCCACAATTCGCCAAGGGGGAAGGGCACTGCCGTGTCGGGGATTTTGATGAAGGCAATCTGATGTCCATCGGGCGACCAGCGCGCGTAGGCCAGGATGTTGTGCCGATCGGCATGTAACAAAGTAGCGTTACGCCCCTGCTTGTCGGCCCGCCAGATCTCAGATCCGTAGCCGAGACCGGCCGAGAGAGAGTAGAGAATCTCTCCCCCTGTGGGTGAGACTGCCAGATCATAGACAAATTCTGGCACGGGGAGCGTTTGACTGCGCAGGGTGGCGCGTTCAACGGCGATCACGCGCGGGTTCCCCAGCGAATCGACGCGCAAATAGATCCGCTGGCCATCGGCCGACCAGGCCAGAAAACGACTGTCCCTGGCGGGTTCAGCAAAAAGGGGAGTCAATTCGGCCTTTTCCACGTCCAGGAGCAGCGCAACGGGTCCGTATGCACACATTACTTCGATGACCACAAAGGGTCCCTCCGGTGCCGGGGAGAGTGCCTGGGGCGGGCAGGGCAGGTTGAGCGGCAGCTGAGCGATTTCTTTCTCGTTGGCAAATTCCACTAACGCCGGCGGCGAAAGGCGCAAAGCTACCAGATGGGTCTCTCCGCTTCGAGGGGGAGGTGTCCTTTGCGGTGTGCAGGCCAGCGCCATGAGCAGCCCAAGCAGCCCAAAGAATTTTATGCGCATGATTTCAATTTGCTCCAATTGGGGAATTGGCAGGTCAAGGCCATTAAAGTATAATGGATTTTATCTATAATCAGGCCCAATTCTCTTTTGCCGCGAATTTACTCGAATTTCTGAAAGAAAATTCGTAACTATTCAGCCATAGAGAAAAAAACGATTGCAAATGTCATTGCGAGTGGTCCATCGCACCACGAAGGGCCACGCGGAGGATCGCCCGAAGCGCAATCTCCTGTTCCAACGAGCAAATCTGGCATTGGGGAGATTGCTTCGTCGTGGCGCTTAGGCGCCACTCCTCGCAATGACATACCTGAATAGATACAGCGATTTTTTTGAAGCTCCGCGGACAAGGGGGGCGCCCTCGTCATTGGAGGCAAAATCATCCATGCTCATGAAGATGAGGATTGGCGTGGATTTCGGGGCCATGTTGTAAAGAATGGCTTGGCCTTATGGCAGGAAGAGATTGGGTGAAGCGGTGGGGGTGAGGCTTGTCTGGTCACTCAGGCTGCGAATGGTGAGGCTGGAAAAGGTGACGGTGACGGGGAGATCGGCTGTGGCGCGGGCAAAAAGTCCAATGACGCCACGCGAGAAGGTTTTGTCGCTGATGGTGAACTGGTAATTGTCATTGAGGAAGAAGCGCATTTCGGCGCCGGAGGCCCACAGGCCAATGCGCACTTCGGCGGGGGCGCCGCGAGGGAGGTCACTGCTGAGGGTGGGGCGCTGGAGAGGGTAGCGTGTGCCGTTGCTGATGCGATCCAGGCGCAGGGTGCCGTTGCAGCTGAGGCTGAGACGGTAGTAGGAGGTACTGCTGGCACGATACAGCAGGCCATATTCGCCGCCGTCCCGACACAGGCTGAGGTGGGCGGTTACTTCGGCGTAGAAGTTGTCCAGGGTGGGTTCATTGCGCAGGGTGGAGAGATAGGCTCCCGGTTGGGCGGCGATGGTCAGGGCTGAGCTGGTAATGCTCACGCTGCCCTGAGCCGAGGAGGCAGTGTTCCACGGAGATGGGTCGCGAAACTCCTCTTGCAGGAGGAATCCGCCGAGTTTGGGGCGCATTTCGGGGGTGGC
>JBMFPJ010000271.1:0-3365 GCA_049969175.1 Anaerolineae bacterium
ATGTGGAACAGGCGATTCATGCCATTCTGGCGGGCGCGGCGGCCTATTGTGCCAAAGACCTGGAGCCGCATCTTCAGCCGCGCATGATTCGCGAAGTGGTGAATGGCAAGTATGTCATTGGTGGCCGGGTTTTTACCCCCCCAGAATTGGAAGAATGGGTGGAAGAACAACTGGCGGGCGCACGCCATTCTTATAGCCAGCCGGGCAGTCCTTTTCATCCCCTCTCCGAGCGAGAAATGCAAGTGCTCGCTTATGTGGTACGTGGTTTGAGCAACAAAGAAATCGCTGCCATGCTGGGGATCAGCCACCAAACTGTCAAAAATCATGTAACTGCCATTTTGCGCAAATTCGGCGTGGAAGATCGAACCCAGGCTGTAGTCTATGCCTTGAAGCACGGTTGGGTGCAATTGCGAGATGTGCGTTACGGCTCTGAGGAGAAATAACCATTATGGTTGATGAAGCCTATCTGAATCCCCCTGAAAATTCATCTTTCGATCTGCAATCTGAACTGGAAGAAACTCAACGGGCTTTGCGGGAGATCACGCTGCTCATTGAGCAAAGCCAGGGTGAATTGACCAAGCTCACCCAGCGAAATGCGGCTATTACCGCCCATCTTCAGCAGGTGCAAAAGCAACTGAACACGTTACCCGCCCAGGAAATCCAGATGGCTTATGATTCTGCCCTGGATGCCCAACAACGCCTGTTTGTAATGCGGGGGCAGCTGGAGAAATTGCAGAGCGATAAAACGCACCTGGAGAAATATAAAGCCTTGTTGGAGCGTATGCTGACCAAAGAGGGCAAAGAAGGAGAAAGTGCTCAATCTGGTGTCAAAGAGGCGATGGCAGGGATTGAGATGATCATTAATGCCCAGGAAGCGGAGCGGCAGCGGCTCTCTCGCCAGATGCACGATGGTCCTGCTCAGGCGCTTTCTAACTTTATCCTACAGACTGAAATTGCCATGCGCCTGTTGGATGCCGATCCGATGCAGGCGCGCGAAGAACTGAGCAATTTGAAATCGGCTGCCATGGGCACTTTTCAAAAGGTGCGCAACTTTATTTTTGAATTGCGCCCGATGATGCTAGATGATCTCGGTTTGATTCCCACCATCCGCAAATATGTGGATGCTTTCAAGGAGCAAACCGGCCTGGATGCCACCGTCACTGTGACCGGCGCAGAACGGCGCCTGGAATCTTACCTGGAAGTTATGATCTTTCGGGCCATTCAAGAACTGCTGGGGAACGCGGCGCGTCACAGCCAGGCGAGCACGGTGAAAGTTCAAGTAGATATGGGAACCTCCGCAGTGAAAGTGATTGTTGATGACAATGGCAAAGGATTTGATCCCGAAATTTTGAACGAATCCCGCAACCTGGGTCTGAAGTTGATTCGTGAACGCACTGAAATGCTGGGCGGCAATTTTGAAATTGATTCAGCTCCTGGCAAGGGCACGCGTATTTTGTTCACTGTCCCGGCACAGGTATGATGTTGACCTTATTCCAGCGTTAAACAATCATTGCAAAATTGTTGGACTAACATTATTGTTAAGGCTTTCTTGGCGATTTCTCTTGCATTATTTATTATGGCGTATATAATAGGCTTAACTCTGCGGATGGCCTCCCAGAGAATCTAAAAGAAAGGAGAGAAAAAATCATGTTGTTCGCCCCTAAAGAAAAAGGCCAGGGCCTGGTAGAGTACGCGTTGATTCTTGTTTTGGTTGCCATTGTTGTTATCGCTGCCCTTATGATCCTGGGCCCGATCATCGGCAACGTGTTCAGCAAGATCAACTCCAGCCTCAAGGGCGTGTAGTCAAACGTCCGTTGGCCGAATTTTAGTGG
Source organism: Anaerolineae bacterium (assembly GCA_049969175.1). Lineage (GTDB taxonomy): Bacteria > Chloroflexota > Anaerolineae > Anaerolineales > Villigracilaceae > DAOUAN01. Next base: position 1,833 of record JBMFPJ010000271.1, read on the forward strand.
GACTCTGTCCAACGCGACAGAGTCCCACCTTTTTACCCATATGTTTTTATTATTTTTTCTTGTATAATGCAAATTATGTGAGTGATGTTACGCAGTTTTTCGTCAGGCGACACATTGTCCCTGAATGAAGATTCAGATAGTTTGAAAAACGAGATGAATCTCACACTACTGCGTAAAAGTGATGTAAAACTCAAGATGCATCGAAAAGAGAGGAGCGCTCTATGCGTCGCGGTCGTATCTTGCTTTTTGTTGTCTTGATCCTGGTCGTTGGCCTGGTTGTTGTGGCTGTTGCTATTCGGCAATTCCTGTTGCCATCCACTCCTCAACAACAGCAGCCCGCCTTTGTGGAAGTGTTTGCCACAAGCCAAAAAATTGCTCAGGGGGAAAAGATCGAATCCGGCATGCTTACCCGAATCAGCCTGCCGGCAGACAAAGTCGTAGATGTCATGTTTACTGCTGCGGAAGAATCGCAACTGGTGGGGAAGGTTGCACGCTTCCCGCTGGACCCCGGGGTCATTCTCACCAGTGCCATGGTCGCCGAACCCTCCAACGCCGTAGCGATTGCCGGTCCGGAATGGGCTGCGTTGATCCCGCCGGGGATGACGGCTATGTCGATTCCGGCCTCGCGCCTGGCCCTGGCTGGTTACGGTATTACCGATGGCGCTCATGTGAATGTTAATGTATGTTTTCTCTTTGTAGATGTAGATCCATCTTTCCAAACGGTGCTACCCAACAGTACTGCTTTGTTGACTGGCACGGGGTTTGCGCCGGATCAATTGCCCGTCCTTTCCCTGGGAGCAAATGCTACGGCTGGCGGCAATCCTCAGGGGCGGTTAGAGCTGGATCCAACGGTTCAACAGCCATTTTATGTCATTCCATCTGAACAGCAACGCCCACGTCAGGTTTGCCAGATGATGTTCCAGGATGTTGTTGTGATGAAATCCGGCAACTTTACCCAAACCCCGGGCGCGGCTGCTCAAACACCCGCCACGCAGGAACAACAAGCACCGGCGGCGGCACCAGACATTGTCACTCTTATTGTCTCTCCGCAAGATTCGCTTTCCCTTTCTTATCTTCTCTTTACGAATGCGAAAATTATCCTGACTTTGCGTAACTCCAGCGATCAATCCCGCATGGCAACGGAAGCAGCTACCTTGCAATTCTTGCTCAGTCAATACAATATTCCGGTTCCCGCCAAGTTGCCTTATGCCATGCAGCCTCGGGTGGATACGCTCAATATGCCCGTGCTGCTCAATGACGTGCCTCATGGACAATAGCGGTAGTAAAATCAAATCAGGATAATAAACCGTATGGCTTCTGACGCTAAGATTCGAGTTTTGATCGTTGATGATGTCGCTGAAACACGCGAAAATGTCCGTAAACTACTCCAATTTGAAGCGGATGTTGAAGTGGTGGGGGCAGCGCGATCGGGAAAAGAGGGGATTCAGCTCGCTCAAGAGCTAGACCCGGATGTCATCCTCATGGACATCAACATGCCCGACATTGATGGAATTACGGCTACGGAGACGATCC
>JBMFPJ010000272.1:0-3342 GCA_049969175.1 Anaerolineae bacterium
TGCCGGTGCGCCTGTTTCTCGGCGGGCCGCTGGGTACTGGCCAACAGGCCATGCCCTGGATCCATGTGGCGGACGAGGTCGGCGCCATGCGATTTTTGCTTGCAAACGAACAGGCCCATGGACCTTTCAACCTGATCGCCCCTCATGCCACTTCCAATGCTGAATTCTTCCGTACTTTGGCGCGAGTGTTGCACCGCCCTTACTGGTTCCCTACCCCTGCCTTCTTGTTGCGCCTCGTTCTCGGTGAGATGAGCAGCCTCATCCTCGATGGCCGCTTTGCCCGACCAAAACGCCTGCTCGAACTGGGCTATCCGTTCAAATTCTCGCGCCTGGAAGATGCGCTCAGCGATCTTTTCCAGGCTAAAGGCTAAACTGAAAGAGAACTCTATGAAACGCCTGCTTGCCCTATCCTTGCTCATCCTGGCTGCCTGTGTGCCTTTTGCTCCTCCCTCTCCTGTGCCTTTTGTCATCAGTTCTGCTACCCCCTTCCTGGCTCCCTCCTATCCTACCCTGGCAGCGACGCCTCAGCCAGTCAGCCCGGCGGCCAATGGTGTACAGGTCACGGTGGGGCGAGTCTGGCGTGATGGCAAACAAATCAACGCCGAAGTTTGCTTCTCGCTGCCCGATGCCTCCGATTGGTCCATCTGGAGCGCCGCTCTGAAGTTCGGCGAAACGGAGATTCGCGAATATGGGACGACTCTGCTCAATCGCCAGGACCCTCTCAACGGTCAGCCGGGGCAGCGCTGCGACCTGCTGAGCTTTTACAACATCCCGCCCGATGCTGATCTCTCGGCAACCACGCTCACCATTGATTCCATCGCTGCCCCGCCGCGTGACGACGAATATTGCACAGTGTATATGCCCAAAATTCAGCAGGCTCTCAATGAGCGTGGCATTGCCATCGTCTTGCAATGTAGCGAAGTCAATGGGGTGATGACCATGCAAATTGTCAGCATCCCGCCGGAAATGTCGCCCGAACAGGCTGAACAAATCGTGTTCAGCGATGAGTTCTATACCATCAAAGGCCCGTGGGTCTTTACTTTCAATCTTGGGCAGTAGTGTTGTATAATAAACACATGATTTTCATTGAATCTATTTGTTCTTACAATTACGCCGGTATGATTGACTGAACCTTGCGGTGGTGTTTCGACGCGCCCACACCATCGCGGGCGCGTTTTTATTTTGAATCGGGAGGGCTTTTCCTCCAAGAGGTGAAGGATGAACATTGATGAACAAGTTGAACTTTTGATGCAGGGCACCGAATATGGCGATGAAGACTTGAAAAAGGCGATGGCCGCTGAACTGCGTGAGCGCTTGCTGGAGACTCAACGCGAGGGGCGGCCACTGCGCGTGTATTGCGGTTACGACCCCACATCCACTGATTTGCACCTGGGGCATACCATCACCATGCGCAAATTGCGCCAGTTTCAGGACCTTGGCCATGAAGTGACCTTCTTGATCGGGAGCTATACCGCCCTGGTGGGCGATCCCTCCGATAAAAACAAAGCGCGTCCTATCCTGACCGAGGAGCAGGTCGCCGCCAATGCGCGCACCTATGCCGAACAGGCTTTTCGCGTGCTCGACCGCGAGAAGACCATCATCCGCTACAATGGTGAGTGGCTTTCTAAACTCACCCTCCTGGATTTGATTCGCCTGGGGCAGAATTTCACCGTCCAGCAATTTCTGGCGCGCGAAAATTTTGCCAAACGCTTTGAAGCCGGCGAACCGATCTTTTTGCATGAGACTTTCTATGCCCTCATGCAAGGCTACGATGCCGTTGCCATGCACACCGACGTTCAGGTAGGTGGCACAGATCAGCTCTTCAACATCATCGTTGCCGGGCGCAAGTTGCAAGAGGCACTGGGACAAAAACCTCTGGTGGGCATCATTGTGGGCATTTTGCCGGGTACCGATGGCGTCCAGCGCATGTCCAAATCTACCGGCAACGTTATTCCGATCAACACCACTGCTGAAGACATGTATGGCAAGGTCATGTCTATCCCGGATTTTGCCATGGGCACATACTATCGCCTGGTGACGCGCTTTACCCCGCAGCAGATTGCTGAAATCGAGCAAGCGGTGGCCCGTGGTTCCCTGCATCCACGCGATGCGAAGATGAAACTGGCCTTCGAAATTACCAGCATCTTTTATGGAGAGGAAGCAGCCAAAGAAGCTGAGCAGGCCTTCATCAAGACCTTCCAGCAAAAGGAAGTGCCTGACGAAATGCCAGAATACACCTTGCAAGAAGGCCAGACTGTATTGGAGGTGCTTTTGACCACCAAACTAGCCTCCAGCAAAAGCGAAGCGCGTCGTTTACTGGAACAAAAAGGCGTGCGTTTGGACGGGGAGACGCTAGAACGCGGCGATGTTCCCTTCCCACATCCCGGTGTTTTGCAAGTGGGCAAGCGGCGCTTCCTGCGAGTTAAATGAAGCACCTGTTGCAAAAAAACAGGCGCTCTTTCTTCTTCCTTTTGCCGAAGCCATAGCCTGGCGCTATGAAATTTCAATGAAGCTCAATTGGCATGACGATTTTAGCCGGCGAAAATCACTTTGCAGGCGCGGCCAGCATTTCTTGCATCTGAGCAGTGAGAAGTTCGATCAACGGCCCCATGTTTGGGGATAGAGCCACGTCATTGACCTCCACCTGATAAGGAGTACCATCCATGGTAATCTTCAGGGTGTAGAGAAAACAGTCGGCGCAGCGGCTCTCGCCCCGAGGTTTCTCAAAAGGACAGTTTTGAGCCAGCAAAGAGGCAATGCTTTCTAATTCCTGTGCCTGCAAGGTCCCCGAAACCGATTGATGGGTGCGTAGATCGCTCGCGGTCATTTTTCCGTCACTGGAAAGTGTCAGAGATTGCATCAGGCCAGCAAAGCCCCCGCTGCGCTGGAATTCGATCTGCCAGGTGGCGGGGGGATGACAGGCTCCGGGTGTGGCTGCTGGAGTCGGTTTTTCGGCTGGCGGAATGTTGCATGCCCACGTGCTCAACACCACAATCCACAGCAAAAGCACGGATATTTTTCGTAAAAGTTTCATCTGAATTCTCCTGTAAAGAATCGGTAACTTGCCATTTAATAAAAAGACGGCTGATTTCGCCTGAAAGTTTCTCTTGTTTCACTCAAAAAACAGGTCGTATGCTGAGAACCTGTAATTCGGAGAGCAATCCTGCCAAAATCAGGAGATGGGCAAAAAACACACGGCGACCTGTAAAAGAGGTCGCCGTGACGCGTTTCCTTTGCGATTTATCCGGGCATTTCCCCAAATGAGTTGCTGTGCAGAGGCGTCGACGGGATTTGAACCCGTGATCAGGGTTTTGCAGACCCTTGCCTTACCACTTGGCCACG
>JBMFPJ010000273.1:0-3318 GCA_049969175.1 Anaerolineae bacterium
GCAATATCCACTACATCCGAAAGGTCTAGCATCTGACCGGAGCGAGCCATGGCCAGGGTCAGGGCTGTGGTTTCGCCAGGGGTCATACCATTGAGCAGTACCGCCATAGCCCAGGCCGAGACCTGGTAATCGGGGATCTCGCCAGTGGTAAATCCCTGGACAAAAAAGGCGATTTCTTCGTCGCTGAGTTCTTGCCCATCGCGTTTTTTGATGATGATATCCACCGCGCGCATGAGAATCTCCTTACAGGAAAGGTACTTACCAGAAACAAAAACTGGCACCTCCTCAAAAAGAGGGAACGCGGTTATTTTATCGCATTTTGTCTGACAATTGTGAAAACTGAAGTTCTACGGCTTTCTCAACGTCGCGGTGCTCATAGCTGCCCCTCCCAGACCTACTCTTGGATCACTTAACGTACATACAAAGAGGGAACGGGGAATTCTGGATATCTATTGACATCTGCAATCGTTTTTTCTCTATGGCTGAATGGTTAAAATTCTGGTAAGGTTACGGATCAATTTTGACCAGTTTTTGGCCCTCAGGGGTATCCTGCACCTGCCAGCCCAGGGCAGCGATCTGTTGCCGCAGGGCATCGGAGGTGGCAAAATCGCGGCAGGAACGTGCCAGGCGGCGTTCTTCAAGCAAGGCCAACACTTCAGGAGAGGGGGATTCGTCCTTCTCCTGTTGCCTCGCCTGCAGCGCCATTTGCCAGGCTTCTGCTGAAATACCGCGCTCCAGAGGTTGTGGCCGCTGAAAATTGCCCAATTCGCTCAGCGAGAAACGCGCCCCGGCGGGGTACATTTCAACCTCACAGTTACGCACAAGCGACACACTGCTCACCCCCCTGACCTCACAAATCCCCTGCTCCAAATCCAGAATCAGGCCAGTGTGTTCATCCAGGCCAACGATCGTATTTTCGGCGGGGAGCAGGGCACACCATTGGGCGAAGCGTTCCATGCCCACAAAGCAACGGCTGGTGTCCACATCTGAGCCGCCTTCGGCATTGTTCCAGTGAGGGACAAACGAAAGATGCATGCCAAAATCAGCGAACAGGTTCAAGCCGGTTTTGGTATGCACATCTTCGCCAACTTTGTAGATTTCATAGACGGGCAACACCCATGCACCTACCGAGATCGTCGCTGCGGAGGCAAAAGCCAGGGTAGCCCCCAGGCGGTGACGGGCACGAATCAGGTCCCAGGCCAGCGAGCCGTTTAGCTGACGCGCTGCATACGTTGGGCTGCCCGGTCCCAGGAAAATCAAATGAGCCCGGAGCAGCGGTTGAAGAATCTGCGGGTTATCTGGGCTGAAAGGTGTGCCCCGCTTGCGCGCCGGGATAACATCTACTTGCGGACGGAAATTTTGCAGGCGCACTCGTAAGAATTCGGCCACCCGTCCGGCCACCTGATCAGAATTGAGCTCAAAGCCAGCCGGTGTTTCCAAGACGGCGATGCGCAGCGGTTGCGGCAGGCGGCGAGCCAGCATTTCGAAGATCCGCCCGCCAGCCAGCGAAGTCTCACCGGAACCGAGAAAGGCGATTTGTCCGAGAGAAGAAGAGTCCATGCTCATTATGACGCCGCGTTCAACTGGTCTATTACATTCAATAATGTTTCATTGGGCGGAATATCGGCCATGGAATAGCCGTAATGGACATAGCGCACATAGCTATTTTTATCCACAATGCACACCAGCGGCATACGTCCCAGCTTGAAGTAGTTGACTTCCTGACGATAAAGGTGGGCAACAATGTGCTGCGGATCAGGCAGGCCGATGTAGGGAATGGCCTGCTCCGTCCAATAGTGGACAAATTGTTCCGCCGTATCGGGGCCAATGGCCAGAATTTCCGCACCAAGAGCAACAAATGCGGCATAATCCTCGCGCATGCGCGCCAACTGCGCGCGGCAGAAAGGTCACATGAAACCGCGCAGAAAAGCCAGCACCACCGGCCTGCCGCGATAATCGGAAAGGCGAACAACCCGGCCGTGTGTATCAGTCAACGCAAATTCAGGGGCAGGTTCACCAGGCTGAAGCAGTTCTATCATTTTGAGAAAGTTCCCAAAAATTGCACAGTGGCAGCCACGATCTGCGCCTGTTGATCGGAGCGCGAAATCGCCGCGGCGTTATCGCCGGGCTGTGCGCCATAATCGCCAAACTGTGCGTGGTTGCCGCCTGGAATGACAACATACTGTGCATCGGCGGGCAGCAAGGATCTGGCCTGATCGAATTTCGCCACACCCGCCATATCGTTGGTGCCATAAATCGTCAGCGCTTTGATGGACGAATTTTTCAGCGCATCATCCGCAGGATAAGAAGCCCAAAAGAGGATGCCTTCGATTTTGTCCAAATGTTTTTCGGCATACAGCGCCGCCGCCACACCACCCAAAGAATGTCCGCCGATCACCCAATGCTGCACATCGGGATAGGCGCGAAAAACTTTATCCGCAGCATTGACGTCAAAAAAAGCCAGGTTCAAACGAACCGGAACAACCACAACCAAATATCCCTGCGCGGCAATTTGATGAAGCGGAACGGAATACGAACGGGCATCCACGTGCCCGCCCGGATAAAAGATGAAACCCGTGGTTGATTTTTGATGGACGGGAGCAAAGGCGATCAGGTCGCTTTGCACCACATTGACCTGAGCGTCTGACGTCAGCGCCGCCAGCGCTTCAGGCGCCGGACCCTGGGCGTCTCCGCCCAAAAGACGAATCCAGCCGCCCCGATCACGGCAGCCGCCAAAAGTCCGAGAAGGATGCGTTTGAAAATTTTCACGATGCCTCCAATAATGCTTGAGCTTTCTTCCAAATTTGATCGAACATGGCCGCCGTCAATTTCCCAGTGGCTGTGTTTTGCTGGCTGGGATGATACGAACAGAGGACCCAAGGCCCACCATCCAATTTGAAGAATGCGCCATGCTCAAATTTGAAATTGGAAGGGCGCACCGAATATATGCGCAACACCCTCTCAAAGGCTATCCGACCTAAAACCACAATCACTTTGGGCTTCAAAATCTCGATCTCGCCCTCGAGGAACGGCTGGCAATTGTTCAATTCTTCGGGTGCGGGTTTGTTCGCCGGCGGGGCGCAGCGGCAGACGGCGGTGATGTAGAGGCCGCGCAGGGTCAGGCCATCGTCTCGGGAGGTTGCCCGGGGCTGGCTGGCGAATCCGGCACGGTAGAGCGCCGGGTAGAGGAAATCGCCTGAAGCGTCGCCGGTGAACATCCGTCCGGTGCGATTCGAGCCGTGCGCTCCAGGGGCGAGACCGACCACCAGCAGCCGCGCCGCCGGGTCGCCAAAACCGGGGACAGGTCTGCCCCAATAG
>JBMFPJ010000274.1:0-3316 GCA_049969175.1 Anaerolineae bacterium
GGAGAAGATTACCATCTGGTGCTGCCTGAGCGCATGAAACAGCTGGTCGCCTTCATCGAAGCCCAGGTAGGACACCCCGTCCCCAACCGCTGGTACACCGATACCGGCCCCCTGCTCGAACGCGACCTCGCCCAGCAAGCCGGCCTGGGCTGGATCGGCAAAAACACCTGTCTTATCCATCCCCGCCATGGCTCCACCTTCTTCCTCGCCGAAATCCTGCTGGGCCTGGAACTGGAGCCAGACCCACCTTTTCCCACCGATCAATGTGGCACTTGCACTCGCTGCATTCAAGCCTGCCCCACCCAGTGCATCCTGCCCAACCGCACCCTGGACGCCCGGCGCTGCATTTCCTACCTGACCATCGAACTCAAAGAGGACATTCCCGAAGAATTGCGCGGTCTGCTCGGCGAATGGGTCTTCGGCTGCGACGTGTGCCAGAGCGTCTGTCCCTGGAATCGTTTCGCCTCGCCAGCGGACCCGGCTTTTGCCCCGCGCCCGGGCATTCCGCTTCCCCTCCTGACCGAAGAGCTGGGCCTCACTCCCCAGGCGTTTAACCAAAAATTCAAGCGGAGTCCCGTCAAACGCGCCAAACGCCGCGGCTACCTGCGCAACATCGCCGTCGCCTTGGGCAACCGTAGCGAGGAGAACGCCCTCCCCGCGCTGCGCGCCGCCCTACAAGACCCTGACTCTCTGGTCAGCGAACATGCTGCCTGGGCCATTCAACAAATCGAGAAGCGATCATGAAAAAACTGCTTCTTGCCACCACCAATAAAGGAAAACTCGCCGAACTGCAAAGTCTGCTGGCCGACCTGGCCATTGAAATTCTCACCCCTGACGAAATCGGCCTGAACCTGAGTGTAGAAGAAGATGGAACGACCTATGCCGAAAATGCCAGCAAAAAAGCCCTGGCCTTTGCTCGTGCCAGCGGATGGATCGCCCTGGCCGATGACACGGGACTGGAAGTTGCTGCGCTGGAGGGTGCCCCTGGTCTGCGTTCGGCGCGCTACCATCCCCGCCCCGGCGCCACTGATGCCGAACGGCGCGCCTACTTGCTGGAAAATCTACGCCAGAGCCACGCGCCACGTCCCTGGCAAGCACGCTTTTACGCTGTCGTTGCCCTGGCCACCCCTGAAGGTGTTGTATACACGGCGGAGGGCGAATGCCGCGGTGAAATTCTCCCCGAAGAGCGCGGCAGCAACGGCTTTGGCTACGATCCGATTTTCCTGCTGAGCGAAGTAGGGCACACCATGGCCGAACTGACCATGGAAGAAAAAAATCGGCTCAGTCACCGCGCCCGCGCTGTGGAAGCCATCAAACCGGTTTTATTGAAAATGATCGCAGAGTAACATCCTTTGGGATGGGGCGATACGGCAAAATTCACTTACCAGCAACGAAAGGGATGCCTTCCAAGAACTCAGCCAGGGCTGCGGCAACGGCGTGCGGCTGTTCCAGCATCACCATGTGACCGGCAGCCGGCACGACCTTCAACGTGGAGCCAGCAATCTGGCTGTGCAGTAGCTCGGCATAGCGCGGGGGAGTCAAACGATCTTCGGCGCCGACCAGAATCAGGGTCGGGACATGGATGCGATGGAGAGAATTGATCACGTTGAACGCGTCGCAGGCCAGGAAATCCCCATAAAGCACCGCTGGACGCGTCTCAGCCATCTGTTGGGCGCCCAGTTCTTTCAAACGCGAATCGCTCTGAGCGGCATAAGCCGCCTCGGTCACCATTTGAACGCCGGCGGCAAAGGTGTTTGGGGTGGATAGGGCTTCCAGAATAGCCGGTGCAACCCGCAATTTGGCCCCGGCGCCCAACAACCCCAGTCCCAGCACTCGTTTGGGAAAATGCAACGCAAGCGTGAGCGCGATGGCGCTGCCCATGGAATGTCCCACCATGACCGCTGAGCGTAATTTGAGCGCCTGCATAAATTCGACCACATCGCGGGCATATTCCACGATGCTTTGCCGCCCAATGCCCGCCGATTTGCCATGCCCCGGCAGGTCGAGAGCAAAGATGAGCTGCCCGGCCAGCCGACGCACTTGCGGCGGCCAATTCAGGTGAGTCCCTCCCGCACCGTGAATTAAAATGACGGGCGGACGATTCAGGTTTTCGGCTTTGTGAGCAAAATAATACAGGTCAGCGGCAAGCGGCATAAGCGTTAACGCGGATGATGCAGGCGATCGGCGGCTTCTTCCGTTAAGGGGATATACACCTGCACCCGCGTGCCCTGCCCGGGAGCAGATTCGATGTTCAACACCCCGTTGACCAGCTCCGTGCGCTCGCGCAGGTTGATCATCCCCAGGCTGCCACGCTTATCGTAGGCGCGATTCACAGCCTCTACATCAAAGCCGACGCCATCATCCGCTACCTCCAGCAAGGCAATATCGGGCGCCAGGGAACGCAGACGCACCCAGATATTGGGCGCATTGGCGTGTTTACGCGCATTGTTGACCGCCTCTTCGACAATGTAAAAAATCACGCCTTGCTTGCCCATTTCCAGTTGACTGACAACATGATCATCTACCGAGACCAACACCTTTTGTCCAAAGGTTTCCTGCATTTTATCGGCCATAGCCTGAATGGCGGCTTTCAGGCCCTGCGATTCGAGAATGAGCGGGCGCAGGGTGAACAACATGTGCCGAATTTCTTTGGTGGTGCGATGCGCCAATTCCTCAATGCGCACCAGCTCTTCCTCGGCGGCTTTAGTGTCTTTTTGCAACAGGCGACGGGTAAGGTTGATGCGCATGGCCATGGCCGAGACCGATTGCGTTGGCCCATCGTGCAAATCACGCGCCAGCTTCTTGCGAGCCTCTTCATGCACTTCGATCATGCGCTCTTTTTCTTCGACCAGGTCTTGATACAAACGGGCGTTCTGGATGGCGATCACCGCCTGGCGGCCGATAATATCTAGCAAATCCAAACGATCGGGGGTGAAGTAGCCGGACTCGGGGTGAGCAAAAAGCATGGCGCCATACACGTTGAGACCACTGCGCAAAGGAAAACAATACGCCACGGTGCAATTGCGCAGGGCGATCACCCGCCCCAGTTCCGGATCAAAACCGACGGATTGGGAAAGGAACGGCTCACCATCATCAAAGACTTTTTTCAAAATGCCCTCGCTGGCCGGGAAAGTCACCCGCAGATCGGCATTGGTGAAACGGCGCGCCGAGACAATGTGTAAGATGCCACCTTTGAACAACAGGATCGCGCCAACCAGGCGATCCTCCAGGGAACTCTCCGACTGCGGATTGAGGGCCGAGAAAGCGATGTCCAGCGCCGAATCGAGGACGCGCTTGTAGCTGAGGGTGGTGGTCA
>JBMFPJ010000275.1:0-3312 GCA_049969175.1 Anaerolineae bacterium
CTGGGTCAGGGCATAGGCCAGGGAGTGCATGGTGCGCATGCGCATATCGCCGACCGCCAGCCAGCGGAGGCCGTCAATACGTCCTTTTTCGCGCCACACCGTGTACAGGTCTGTCAGGATTTGGGTAGGATGCTCCCCCCAACCATCACCGCCATTGATGACCGGGATGCTGGCCCAGCGGGCCGCTTCGTGTGGGGCACCCTGCTGGAAATGGCGCATGACGATCACATCGCCATAGAATTCCAGCATTTTGACGGTGTCCTTGATCGATTCCTGGTAGAAATCACCAGCACGGGTCATTTTGGCGTCGGCGAAGCCGGTCACATGTCCGCCGAGACGGTGCATGGCCGCCTCGTGCGCCAGGCGAGTTCGCGTCGAAGGCTGATAGAACGCCGTGACCAGCGTCTTCTCCTTGAGCAGATCCACGTTTCGGCGGGAGCGAGCAATCGGCTCCATTTGCTGCGCCACGTCGAACACGTGGAAGAACTCATTGCGCTCAAAATCCTTGAGCGAAAGGATGTCACGACCGGCAAAAGAACGCATGTTGACCTCCGTTGATCAGAATGTTTGAGACGTCACAACCTCCTGTACAGCGATGTTTCCTTCTTTGGCAATTCACCGTGAATCAGGGAGTGGTTTTCTCCCGCAAAATGGCCGGGAAGAGGGCATAAAACTCGGTGGCCGCGACGACTTCATCCAGTGGAACCTGCTCGTAGCTGGTGTGGGCAAATTCTTCGTTGCCGGGGCCAAAACCGATGGAGGGAATGCCCGCCTTGCCAGCCCAATACGTGCCATTGGTGGAAAAATTCCATTTCCCCGTCGGGCGAGTCTCATTCCACAGGCGGCGAATTGTCTCCTGTCCGGCCTGAACGATAGGATGAGATTCCTCCAAAGCCCAGGCGGGGTAATATTTATCCACCGGAAAAACAAACCCGGTGTAGGAAGGTTCATCGTAATACAGTTCTTCTACTTTGATTTGACTGCGTAAATAACCGGGGATCAGATCGCGCACCTGTTGAACAGCTTCTTCTTTCGTCTCACCGAAGGTCAGACGGCGATCAATGAAGATGGTGAAGCCATCGGGCACAGCGTTGATCGAAGCTGTGCTGATGCGACTATCCGTAACCATGATGGTCGCTTTGCCCAAAAACTCATGAGTTGGCAGGTGAGCATCCAGGTCGCGAATGGCGGAAATGACCGAAAGCATCTTATACAAGGCACTATCGCCCAGGTGATGGGAAGCGGCATGGGCCGATTTACCGGTAGCCGTGATCTTCAACTCCACCCGGCCTTTATGTCCGCGATACACCTGCATTTTCGTTGGCTCACCAATGACGACGAAATCAGGGCGCACCCGGGGGTCCACCTCCACAAAAGCATTGGGGGCGATTCCATCACACCACTCTTCCATGTTGCCGAAGTAGTAAGCCGTCCAGCCATCCAGCAAACCCAGGTCGCGTGCCAGGGCCAGGCCATAGACCATGCCCGGCGTGGAGCCTTTCTCATCACAAGCGCCCCGGGCATACAGGATGCCATTCTCCACCTTGCCCTTGAACGGGTCCCAGCCCCAGGTGGCCGGGTCACCCACGCCGACGGTATCCACATGCGAATCGTAGACAAGCACGCGCGTGCCGTTACCGATACGCCCTAAAATATTCCCCATCTTATCGAAACGCACCTCGTCGAAACCGAGTTTTCTCATCTCAGCGCCGATGCGTTCACCGACTTCTTTCAATTGCCCATCCATGCTGGGAATAGCGACAATATCCAGCATAAACTGGATAATCTCTTGGCGATGAGCCTCCACCCATTGATGAATTTCTACCGATAGTGAAACTGGTGTTGCCATAAAAATCTTGCTCCTGTTTGGGAATAAAGAGTTATCCACTTGTGTTCACGCGGCGCACAACGTGGAAATTGAAATAACCGGGGATGAAATAACTGTGAGAATAATCCACCACGCGGCCGTCCACCGTGTAAAGCTGGGAGATGAAGCGCAAAAGAACGTCGCCGCGCTGGATCTCAAGGGGACGCGCCACCTCAGCGGGAGCGCCAATGGCGCTGATCGCGGCGCGCGAGACGGTAAGCGGGTCGCCGCGCTCCAGCAAAAAGTCAAGCACCGAGCCTTTGAACGTGGCAGGCAAGTGATCGGGGCGGAGGAACTCCTCCGGCAGCGTATCCACCAGATAGGCCACCGGCCGCCCATCGGCGCGAATCACGCGGCGGATGCGCGTCAGGCGCGTCGCCAACGGGACGTTGAGACCGGTCGCGTGCTCCTGATCGGCAAACACCCGCTCAATTTCCAAATCGCTGACGGTGATCTCCAACTGCAGCCGTCGCGCCATCGTCTCCAGGCTTTCCAGCACTTCCAGCCCGCTTTCCATCACCGGCACCTGCCCCACGACAAAGGTACCTGCCCCTTGCCGCCGGCGGATCAAGCCCTGTGTTTCGAACGTACGCATCGCTTCGCGCAGCGTGGCCCGCGAGACGCCCAATTCACGCGCCAGCTCCGGCTCAGACGGAAGCCGTTGCCCTGCCGGGGTGCGCGCGATCAGCAAGGCCAGTTCCGCCTGCAAGCGTTGAAAGGGATAGTGTGTCATCTTACCCGCCCTGCTCTACAACCGAGAGCAACTCAAAACGATTCACATCCACCAGACCTTTGTCGGAAATGCGCAATTCTGGTATCACCACCAGGGCCAGCAAGCTCAGTTGCATGTTCGGGTTATTGAGCGTACAACCGCACAGACGAAAGCCAGCCAGCACCGAGGCGGCTTTGTTCGCCACCACCTCCGCACGTTCTACCGACATCAATCCAGCAATAGGCAGTTCCACCAGACCAATCACCTGACCATCTTTGACCACTACCTGCCCACCGCCGGTTGCTGCCAGCGTATTGGCGGCCAGAGCCATGTTTTCGTCATCGGTGCCCACCACAAGCAAATGATGACTGTCATGCGCCACCGTGGAAGCCACGGCACATTTTTCGCTAAAGCCAAAACCGCTCACCAGGCCAAGAGTAATCTCCCCTGTGCCGCGATGACGTTCGATCAGCGCCACTTTGGCTACATCTGCGCTGGCATGGAGCTGACCATCATTCACCATTAATTCCATCTTCAGGTGACGCGTCGGCGCCTGATTCTCCACAATGCCGATCACATTGGCTGTGACCCGCTCACGGCGTTCGGCCACGCGCAACGCAAAATCTGCACCACTCAGGGGATGCGACAAATGGACGCTATGCAACGCCCACTCCGGGTTAGTAGAGTTAAACAGTGTTATTTGGGAGATTTAACTTGTCCTTGGGGCAATTTT
>JBMFPJ010000276.1:0-3303 GCA_049969175.1 Anaerolineae bacterium
CCCTGCCCTTTGTCGAACGCGGCGGCGTAGAACACTTCGGTCTGACCGAACGCGAACTGGCCTTAGGCTGCGCCTCCCACGAAGGCTCGGACGAACACATTGCCGTAGTGCAAAGCATCCAGCAAAAAGTCGGCATTCGGGAAGAACACCTGCAATGCGGAATCCACATGCCCGGCGACGTGGCCGCTTTCAAAGCCCTGATCGCTCGCGGTCAGCTCCCTACCCCCAACCACAACAACTGCTCTGGCAAACATTCGCTCATGCTCGCCCACGCCCAAATGCGCGGCCTTCCTCTGGAAAATTACCTCGACCTGCAACACCCCGTCCAGCAAGACATTTTGACAGCATTTGCCGAAATGTGCCAGATCGAACGCGAAAAGGTCGAAACCGGCATAGATGGCTGCTCCGCCCCCAACTTTGCCGTCCCCCTCTACAACGCTGCCCTGGCCTTTGCTCGCCTGTGTGACCCCCGCAACTTACCCGAACCCCGCCGCATCGCCTGCGAAAAAATCACTACCGCCATGATCTCTCACCCCGAAATGATCAGTGGCAAAGGCGAATTCGATTGCCGGTTGATGGAAGCAGGCGGCGGAAACATCCTCTGCAAAGGCGGCGCCGAAGGCTATCAAGCTCTGGGCTTGCGACCCGGCCTGCTTTCCCCCGATTCCCCTGGCATTGGCATCGTCTTCAAAGTCTCCGATGGCGATTTGCGCTTCCGCACCCTGGAGCTGAAACCAATGAGCCGCGTCCGCCCGGCCGTTGCCATCGAAATTCTGCGCCAGCTCGGCGCCTTGCGAGAAGACCAGCTACACGCTCTCGCTGAATTTGGCCCGATTCTCCCCGTCAAAAACCATCGCAGCCTGATCGTCGGCGAATCCCGCCCGACCTTTCGGCTGGTCACCGCCTCCTGAGCGAATCTCTCCGCTTGGAGTGGGTTCACAAACTGCGACGGACGTTGAAATCAGCGAACTCCCCCGTCGCAGTTTCCCATTCTATACGGGTTTCATCCACACGCGCCCCGCGCGGCCCGCTGCGGATCTTCTCGATCAGCTGCTCCACCGCTGGCCGGTTCCCTTCTACCACCACCTCCACCGTATCATAGCCCACATTACGCACCCAACCTGTCAACCCGCCGATCTGACGGGCAAAAAAATCCACATGTGCCCGGAACCCCACCCCCTGCACTCGTCCCTGCACCCACACATGAGCGCGTACCCGCTCACTGCTCGGCTCCACCATCTTTTTGCCTCCTTTTGCGCAACACGCCCACCGCACTCCACACGGGCACGATCAAAATCACAACCAGAATGAACAGATACGGGGTCAGATTGCGCAGCGCCACGCCACCCACATTTTGACCCAGCACCGCCTCGCGCCAGCGCACCTCCAGCTGACTGAGCGACATTCCCACCGCCCGCGTCGCCCCAATCTCACAGGCCAGGCCATCCACATACGCCTTCGTCAAAGCCATCAAACCGGTCGCACCGTACATCTCGCGCAAATACCGGACAAACGACTGTACCTCGGCATACGCCAGAAACGCCCGCCCCGAATCGGGAGGAAACGCCTGGCACAAATCGGAAATCGCCAGCAAAGAACGATTCTGGCTGGCCAGCCTCAACGCATGGTCATAATCCGGGTTCGGATACAACTCCACCGTACTTGCCACCCCCTCCAAAAGCCAGACCGGCAGGCGATTGTAACTCTCCCCCACGGCGCGATACATCATCACATGCGCCAGCTCATGCGGAATTTTTGTTTCCATCTCAATGCTTTGCGACGCCGCCGGCGCGATACTCACCAGCACCACCCCCAACGCCGGGCTGGCATGTCCTCCCACCCATTCCTCTCCCCCCAACACGAGGGCACTTTGCAAATCTTCCACGCTCGCATAAATAAAAATATCCACCGGCGCATCCAGTGAAACCGGCATCACCTGCTCAATGGCATCCAGGCCGCGGCGCGCCGCAGTCAAAGCCGCCTGCCCAAAAGCATCATCCCCCTCATACCAGTGCACTCGAACCCCGCCCTCCTGTCTCTGCTGCCACGGAAAGCGATTGTCCTCATAGCGAAACATATATTGTGGGCTGGTCTGGGTACTTCCATCTGCCCGCGTCATCTGAAACCAGAATACAATCGTCGCAAAAGGCGGCAACACATTTTGCCGGGCATCATAGCGAAAAGAAAACAGGTCGCCACCTTCCGCTTGCATCACCTCCAGACGAGTGACATCTTCCGTTGCCTGGCGAAACAACACAAAAACCTGTTGAATTTCACTGGATGGTTGAATCCTGGCCCGGAACAAAATCTCCTCCCCAAACTGATACTGCACCTGCACCTCGCTCACCTCGATTCCTGCCTGACCCTGAACCGGGCGCGCCAGCCCCAAGGCCGCCCCCACCCCCAAAAACAGACTCAGCCACCAGCGAGCCAAAACATTGGCCCTTCCCGGAAAAAACATCTCACCTCCGCAAAAAAAACAGCAGCGGCGTCAACGTGAGCGGGCTGATCACTGTGCTGACAAAAACAATCGCTGTCACCAACGCCGGCTCCAACTGAAACTCAGTTGCCAGCACCGTCGTGCTCACCGCCGCCGGCATAGAAGCCTGCACCACGTTGGCCTGTCTCACCGCTCCCTGCATGCCAAAGAGAGCCGTCAAAACCAGGCCCACCCCTGGCCCGGCAATCATCCGCACAAAGACACTGGCTCCCAGGGCACGCTTGCTATTCGCCCATTGCACCCGTGTCAATTCCAGGCCAAGCAAGACCAGCATCAGCGGGATACTGCCATTAGCAGCCAACTCCACCGTACGTGCCAGAGGAAGAGGCAGAGTCAAATGCAGGCCATTGAGCCCAATTGCCAATCCGGCAGCATAGACTGTAGGTATTTTGAACAGCCCCAATAGAGCATTCTTCAAGTCCATGTGACCTAAAGACGCAATCAGCACACCCACGGTATTGAACAAAATGGAAGTAGTAACAAAAAACACCGTGGCATAGGCCAGCGCCTTTTCTCCAAAAGCAAACGAAACCAGCGGCAGCCCGTAATTGCCGTTATTGCCGAAAGCCGCGGTCAACACCACCGCCAGCAAAAGCGAACGCTCCAACCGCAGCATCTTCCCCAGCAAAAAAGCCAGGCCACCCAGCGTGGCAACCAGGGCCAATGTGAAAAGAATAGTGATCAGCCCCTGCTCAAGCTGCACATCCGATTTAATCAAAAGATTGAAAACAAGGATAGGGCTGAACAGATAAAAGATCACCCGTCCCAGGGTGCGCGCATCTACGGTAAGAAATTTACCCAGC
>JBMFPJ010000277.1:0-3297 GCA_049969175.1 Anaerolineae bacterium
GTGAGAGATAAAAACAAGGGCTGCGAAAATACGCAACCCTTGTCCATGCTTGAGGAAAACCGTTAATTGAGTTTTTTCTCAATTTTTGCCCAGGTGTCTTTGAGGGAGACGGTCAAGTTGAAGACGGGCTTTTCGGGAGTGGTATCCGGGTCAGCGCAGATATAACCGAGGCGTTCAAACTGATAACGGTCACCCGGCTGGGGGTTAGCAAGATTCGGTTCGACGAACCCCTGCAGCACCTGGATCGAATTGGGATTCAAGCAGTGGATGAAATCTTCCTCGCCCTCTTCAGGGACTTCGCGCGTGAAGAGGCGGTCATAGAGACGGAATTCCGCAGGCACAGCATGGGCAGCAGAAACCCAATGGATGGTGGATTTGACCTTGCGTCCATCGGGAGCGTCGCCGCCGCGAGTGGCCGGATCGTACGTGCAGTGAACCTCCACCACCTCCCCCGCTTCATTCTTGACAACATGGGTGCAGCGTACCAGGTAAGCATAGCGCAGGCGAACTTCATTGCCCGGATAAAGACGGTAATACTTTGGGGGAGGCGTTTCGCGAAAGTCGTCCTGCTCAATATAAAGTACTTTTGAGAAGGGCACTTTGCGCGTGCCGGCAGAGGGATCTTCTGGGTTGTTGATTGCCTCCATCTCTTCGGCCAGGTCATCCGGGTAGTTGTCAATCACCAGTTTTAATGGTTTTTGTACCGCCATGCGCCGTAAAGCACGCTTGTTCAGGTCGTCGCGAACGCAAGCCTCCAACAGGCCAACATCAATGATGCTGTAGTTTTTGGCCACGCCAATACGATTGATAAAATCCTGGATGGCTTCGGGGGGATAGCCGCGTCGGCGCATCCCCCGCAGGGTTGGCATACGCGGATCGTCCCAGCCACGGACGTGACCTTCTTCCACCAGGCGGCGCAATTTGCGTTTGCTCATCACTGTGTAAGTAAGATTGAGGCGTGCGAATTCGATTTGGCGCGGTTTGAAGACGCCCAGTTGATCCAGGAACCACTCGTAAAGCGGGCGATGATTTTCGTATTCGAGCGAGCACAGTGAATGGGTGATCCCTTCCATCGAGTCGTTTTGACCATGCGCCCAATCATACAAAGGGTAAATGCACCATTTGTAGCCCGTGCGGTGATGAGGCGGTTCGTGGATGATGCGATACATCACCGGGTCGCGCATGTTCAGGTTGGGGTGAGCCATGTCAATCTTGGCGCGCAAGACACGTGACCCATCGGGGAATTCCCCTTTCCGCATTCGCTCCAGCAAATCCAGGTTTTCTTCCACGCTGCGGTTGCGGTAAGGGGACTCCTTGCCGGGTTCCGTTAAGCTACCGCGATTCCGGCTGACTTCTTCCGGACTCTGATCATCCACATAGGCTTTGCCCATTTTGACCAGTTTGATGGCCCATTCGTAAAGCTGATCAAAATAATCCGAAGCAAAGGTTACCCGTGACCATTCAATACCCAACCAACGTGCGTCTTCCATGATGGCTTCCACAAATTCGGTTTCTTCTTTGGTTGGATTGGTATCGTCAAAGCGCAAAATGCATTCGCCGCCAAATTCTTTGGCAATCAGGTAGTCAATCATAAAGGCTTTGGCATGGCCGATGTGGAGATAACCATTGGGTTCGGGGGGCAAGCGCGTGCGGACATAGGTATAACGTCCGGTGCGTAAATCCTCGGCTACGGCCTCGCGGATAAAGTCAGTGGTTCTGCTGGTGTTTTCGTCTGTCATTCAGGTTGCCTCTTTTTGGAGCCAGGGCCATTGCCGGTCTGTGGTTTGCCCTGGAAGTTAGAGATTAAGATTTTGTTTATTATAACAAAACGTCTGTATAATATTTTAAAATCCCCGCAGGTATTCCATGAGCGAAAACCAGGAAGTTCCCACCCGCTTTGTTGGCACTTACTTTAACCACGACACAGTGCTGACGGTAGCCCACTGGGCGTTGATTCTTTCATGGGTAGGCGGCGCCGTTTACCTGTTCATCTGGCTGGCCTCATTTGGTCAGTTCCTGCTTCAGTTTACCAACGGCCTCTATTTCGCCAAAGGCATGGCCTTTTTCGACACACTCAACCTGTTTACTTCCCAATTGCCATCTGTCATAACTTAAGCAATTGAAAGAACGGGAGCGGGCAACTGCTTCTTGCGAAGCCGTTTGACCACGCCCAGGTCTTGATTTTCAGGCGCGGACCTCTGTCGAAACCATCATTGACCAACTCAAGAACATTTCGCAGATTGAGCATTCGCGCCACCGAAGTCCAACCAATTTCCTGGTCAATCTGCTTTGCGGCGTGATTGCTTATTGTCGTCAGCCCAAGAAACCCTCTCTCGGCTTGGGCACCCTGCCCGCTTTGATCGCCTAACCCGAACTTGCGAGCGTTCGTTGCGAAGCAATCCCTTCCTGTAACGAGGAGATTGCTTCGTCGGGAGGAGCATCCTCCTCGCAATGACGGTGGAATCTGTGATTTACTGAATTTATCTGTGTTCATCTGTGGTTGGAACATGAATTTCAAAACACGCTCTGAGAAAAGGTCATCGCAGAATCTGGTTTCTTTCCAGAGTACAATTTGCACATGTCGCGCCGCTTTCTTTTCTTCCAAAATCTGGGCTGGCAACTGCTGGCGCTCTATTTGCTGCTCATCATCCCCTTCCTGCTGACCCTGATTGTTTTCGATGGCCTCATCGGTCAGCGGATTCGCGCCGAGGTGCAAGCCAGCGATCTCTCCCTGGCGCAAGCCATCGCCCAGCAGACCGAACTCTCGATCGGCGGGGCACTCAAGATGGTGGAGGGACTGGCTTCTTATCCGGCGGTGATCGCCGCCGACCCGGCCGGGATGGAGCCCATCTTTCGGGTCATTCTGCAAACGCGGGGCGACGTCAATCTGGTCTATCGTCTGGATGAAAAAGGCGTCATGCTCTACCACTACCCTGTAGGACCAGGTTCCACCGTGGGGGTAGATTTTTCGTTTCGCGATTATTTTCAACGCGCCCTGCACAGCACCCAGCCGTTGGTCTCACAAGGGCGTATTTCGCCAACCACCCAACAGGCTGTAGCCACCGCGGTTATGCCGCTCTGGTCGCCGCAGGGGAAATTTCTCGGCCTGGTGGGCGCCAACCTGAGGCTGGAAAGCCTGAGCCAGGCGTTGAGCGCCATCCTTTCCGAGCACGCCTCGGAGCAGGGATTTCAGGTGGTGATTGTGGATTCAGCCAGGCAAATCATCGCCTACCCCGATTCCAACTTTCTGCTGCGGCCAGCCAGCGACTTGTTGCCTGCCGCCATCTTTCAGGAGAG
>JBMFPJ010000278.1:0-3251 GCA_049969175.1 Anaerolineae bacterium
TCACCGTGATCTTCATCAACAACGCCAACTATGGCATGACCGGCGGGCAGATGGCGCCCACCACCCTGTCCGGCATGAAGACCACCTCCTCCCCCAACGGTCGCGATGTGGAAACGCAGGGCTACCCCATCCGCATGGCCGAGATGCTCGCCACCCTGGAGGGAGTCGGCTATGTAGTGCGTCGCTCGCTTCATGACCCCAAGAATATTCGCCTGGCCAAGAAAGCCATCCGCCTGGCCTTTGAAACACAAGTACGCGGGCTAGGCTTCTCCATGGTCGAATTGCTTTCCACCTGCCCGACCAACTGGGGCATGACCCCGGTGGAAGCGCTCAAGTTTGTTGAAGACAAAATGGTACCTTTCTTCCCGCTGGGCGATTACAAGGTCAGCGAAGCCATTCAGCAAATCAGAATTTAGCGCGCGGAGATCACTATGCAAAAAGAGATTATCATCGCTGGTTTTGGCGGTCAGGGCGTGTTGTTCGCCGGGCAGGTGCTGGCTTATGCCGCCATGGACGCTGGCAAAGAAGTCACCTGGATTCCTTCTTATGGTCCCGAAATGCGCGGCGGCACGGCAAACTGCACGGTCATCATTGCCGATGAAGAAATCGGTTCGCCGCTGGTCAAGCATCCGCCGCTGGCAATTGCCCTGAATCTGCCGTCTTTTGACAAGTACGAGGAACTGCTCGCCCCCGGTGGGACTCTGGTGGTCAATCAATCCATGGTGGACCGCGGCGCGAAACGGACGGACATCCACGTCATTTTCCTGCCGTGCAACGAGATTGCCGAGGAAATCGGCGACCGCAAATTGCTCAATATGGTGGCGGTCGGCGCGCTGCTCACCGCGCTTCCCGAATTGACCTTGAAAGATGTGGAAAAGGCGCTGGAGGCACATCTGCCCGAACGCCATAAACACCTCCTGCCGAAGAACTACGAAGCGCTGAAGCGAGGCTACGAAGCGGCGCAGAAAGTGCCGGCGTAGAAAAGCAATCAGAGAGCGTTTTGAAATTCCTGTTCTAACCACAGATGAACACAGATAAATTGAGTTTATCAGAATCAGTGTTCATCCGCGTTCATCTGCGGTGAATCACGATTTATAAAACACTCTCCAATCAGAAAACAGCGACCCACAACCCGTCTCGCCGGAGGCGGGTTTTTCTTGTTGTACAATTGGCTGTATGAAATACGAAACTGTCCACGGCGTAACGCTCCCAAAAATCGGATTTGGAACCTGGCGAATCGGCGGCGAAACCTCGCCCGACCCCAAGTTAGACGAAGCCTCCCTTACTGCGCTGTACACCGCCCTGGAGGTGGGCTATACCCACTTCGACACGGCGGAGCGCTATGCGGGAGGTCATTGCGAAGAACTGGTCGGCAGGGCAATTCGTGAATCGGGGAAGAAGCGCGAAGACCTGTTCATCACGACCAAAGTCTCGCCGGAGAATCTTGCTTATGACGATGTGCTCAAAGCGTGCGAGGGGTCTCTGCGGCGGCTCGGCATGGACTATATTGACCTGTACCTCATCCACTGGCCCCCGCGTTCGATCTCCAAACTGGATGAAGCCTTCCCTGCCCTGAACAAACTGGCGCGCGAAGGAAAAGTGAAACATCTCGGCGTGAGCAACTTCAACCTCAAGTGGCTCAAGCGCGCGCAGGAACTCTGCGAAACGCCGATCATCACCAATCAGGTGCCATACCGCCTGCCGGATAAATCCTACGTGGCAAACGGCGTGATCGAGTACTGCCAGCAAAACGACATTCTCGTCACGGCATATTCGCCCGTCAAATTCAGGAGCATGCGCGTCAACCGCACGCTGAACGAAATTGCCGAGGCGCACGCCGCCACGCCGCATCAGATCGCGCTGGCATGGCTGGTGATGCAGCCGCGCGTCATCACGATACCCATGTCGTTCAACCCGCAGCACATCCGGGAAAATTTCGAGGCGGCAAAAATCAAACTCAGCGAGAGGGAAATGTCGCAACTGGCGGATGAATGGTAGTACAGGTGTTGCCCAAAAGCGAAGCAGAACGCCGAATTCACAAAGCACATTTCGCCGCCGCGCTGGAAGGCTATCCCCCTCACTATCCAATGGAGCCGGAATGAGCCCCCCTCGAGGCTCTCACCCAAATCAACCTCGACGACCTGATAGCCGCCTTCGGCTGGCAGAATTCCCCCTTTCTCTCGCGCCTGTTGCGGATTCTCTTTCGCGCCCCGGCACGTACCTTTGCCACCCAAATTTTAGAATTTGACCAGGCCATCGCGCCAGCTGGATTAAACTCAGCCGCTCTGGGCATCCTCCCCCACTATATCCGTTCGCTACGCGTCTTCGGCGCGGACCGGGTACCGGCTTCCGCTTTTCTAGCGCTATCCAACCATCCCGGCATGACCGACACCCTCGCCCTGTTTGCCGCCCTCAACCGCCCCGACCTGAAAATTATCGCCCTGGATCGTCCCTTTTTGAAGGCCCTCCCCAACGTCAGCCGCCAACTCTTCTACGTCACAGAGGATCCTGCCAGGCGCATGACCCTGGTGCGCCAGGTCTCCGCCCACCTGCGCGCTGGCGGAGCCGTTTTGACTTTCCCTGCCGGACACATCGAACCCGATCCGGCCGTGTATCCCGGTGCGGTTGAATCACTGGAAAGCTGGACAGACAGTGTGGGCGTTTTTTTGCGCCTGGCCCCTCAAACGGCTGTATTGCCAGTGCTGGTGCGCGGCGTGGTCTGGGAGAAGATAGCCCGTCACCCCATTCTGCGGCTGGCAAAAACAAAGAAAGAAGAAAGGGAAAAACTGGCCGCGGCATTACAATTGCTGACTCACGTTTCCTTTGGTGGCAAGGACGTTCATGTGGAAGTACACATTGGCCAACCCATTTATGTTCATGAACTCAGATCCAACGATTCGTCCAACTTACACCAGGCAATCCTGGCAACAATGCAACAGATGATTGAACAATCTGACACCGGCCCCGCACAGTGGCTCCTGCGCTGAACCCATTATGCGCCCTGTCCTGATGCGTTTGTTCTGGCTGATTCTGCTACTTGCTCTGCTTGTTTTTGCCCTGCGCCAGGTTCCCCTCAGCGAGATCTGGTTCACCCTGCGCCACCTGAAGCTGAGTGCCCGCTGGGACAAGGCGCGTCGCTTTGCCCTCGCCTGGCAAGCACTGGAACGCATCCGCCCGCAAAGGTGGATTACACATCGCTTTCCGGCATATCAGGCTGTCGAAGCTTATCGTCTGCTGGATGAACATCCCGA
>JBMFPJ010000279.1:0-3244 GCA_049969175.1 Anaerolineae bacterium
GGATGCTCTGCGCATGGCGATCCGTGGCCACCCTTTCTATCCTCCTTGTCTTTTAGACCCCGCTGCCTCACCAGCCTGAGCAGTTACCGGTAACATTTTATTTGATAGAACGCGAGACCTTGTGAAGCCAAAAAGGGCGTGCTATAATACGTTCTCGCGTTTGAAATCATAATGACTTTTTGTTAAGGAAGAGCGAGATGAGCGAATTATTGAAAGCCGTAGAAGCAAAGGTTAATGAGAATATTCCTGAACTGCGCCCGGGTGATACGGTCAGTGTGCACGTGAAAATCAAGGAAGGTGATCGCGAGCGCATCCAGGAATTCAAGGGCACCGTGATCCGCCTGCGCAAAGGTGGCAATGAGGCCTCTTTCACGGTCCGCCGCATGGCTGCCAATGGCATTGGCGTGGAGCGCACTTTCCTGCTCCGCTCGCCGCGCCTGGAAAAAGTAGTCGTCGAGCGACACGGGCAAACCCGCCGTGCCCAGCTGTACTTTTTGCGTGAGCGAACGGGGAAGAGTGCCCGCCTCAAGCAAAAATTCAGTTAGTGTTTTCTAACGTGACCCTAGGGTAAGCGCCCTCAGGGTCTTTTTTTCGCTGTTTTTCTGTGGAGGCTTATGCAGCGGGCAGTGGTGGAATTGCCGCATCATCCCTTTGGAGTAGCAGTGCAGTGGCATCCGGAGTGGTTGGGTGATCAGCCCGGGATGCTAAATTTGTTCAGCCGTTTTGTGGAAGCGTGTCTCCATGCACGCAACTGATCACACGGTGAGGTATGTCTGTTTCTGTCATTTCTCCGATTGGTGTTTTTGATTCAGGCGTGGGGGGCTTATCGGTTTTACGGGCGATCAGGGCTTTGATGCCCGAAGAGGACGTTATTTATCTTGGAGATCAGGGGCATGTGCCTTACGGACCGCGCCCGATGGGACAGATTCAGCAGTTTTCAGAGGCGATCACTCGCTTTTTGCTAGATGCCGGGGCAAAGATCATTGTCGTGGCCTGCAATACGGCCTCGGCGGCTGCACTTCAGCATTTGCGGGCGCAGTTCCCGGATGTCCCCTTTGTAGGGATGGAGCCAGCGGTGAAACCGGCAGCAGAGCATACGCAAAGTGGGGTGGTTGGAGTGCTGGCTACACCGGCCACGTTCCAGGGGGCGCTGTATGCTTCTGTTGTTGAACGTTTTGCAAATGGGGTCGTGTTGCTTCAGCACACCTGCCCAGGGTTAGTGAATCAAATTGAGCAAGGAGATTTAAACGGGCCACAAACGCGGACGATTTTGGAAGAGGCGCTTTTGCCAATGCTGACGCAGGGAATTGACACGGTTGTGTTGGGATGCACGCATTATCCGTTTGTCATTCCGCTTATTCAGGAAATCGTCGGGGAAAATGTTCGGGTGATTGATCCGGCTCCGGCGGTGGCGCGCCAGGTTCGGCGAGTCCTGGAAGCGAAGGGGATGAAGCGCCCGGGGGGTGGGAAAGGTTCGGTGCGGGTGTTTACTTCGGGGTCAGTGAGTGCCCTGCGGTCTTTATTGCCGCGCTTGTTGGGAGAAGAAGCACTGATTGAGGCAGTTGTTTGGGAGGGGGAAAGCATCGTTCGAGCAAGGTGACGTTTTGGTGATTGTATTTTTGGGGGAATGGGTGTACAGTAATTGTATCGTATCCATCTTAGCGAGTGAGGAGTTCCCAAAATGGACCATTGCATACACCCTATCCAATGTATCATTCCGCCTCATATGTTGAAAAGTATTATCGAAAACGGTTCGCCGGCTCAGAAGCAATTTGCGATGGATGCTTATATGAGCTCGGCGCGGCTGCGTGGGCAACGGCAGGCCCTGGCGGAAGCGGCTACAGCCGTTGCGTTTTTGGGGCTACAGGCGGAGGGCGGAAAGTATCGCCTGGTTTACACGGCTGATAACAGCACGACATTGCCGGGACGTCTGTTACGCGAAGAAGGCGGCTCGCCCACCGGTGATGTTGCGGCGGATGAAGCCTATGATGGTGCAGGTGCCACGTATGATCTTTATTGGGAGGTGTATCAGCGGAATTCATTGGATGGCAATGGAATGCGTTTGATTTCAACGGTGCATTATGGGAAAGGTTATGATAATGCTTTCTGGGATGGCAAGCAGATGGCTTATGGAGATGGGGACGAAGACTTGCCATCCGCCGAGCGACTGTTTAATCGCTTTACCATTGCAATTGACGTGATGGGCCATGAGCTCACCCATGGGGTGACTCAGTTTGAATCGAATCTGACTTATTGGGGACAATCTGGCGCTTTAAACGAATCGCTCTCGGACGTTTTCGGGTCGCTGGTCAAGCAACGTGTTTTGGGCCAGACGGTTGATCAGGCCGATTGGATCATTGGCGCGGGGTTGTTTACGTCAAATGTCCACGGGGTTGGGATCCGCTCGATGAAGGCGCCGGGGACGGCCTATGATGACCCGGTATTAGGCAAAGACCCGCAACCGGCGCACATGAGTGATTATGTGAATACGGTAGAAGATAATGGTGGCGTGCACATTAATTCGGGCATTCCCAATCATGCTTTTTACGTCGCTGCTGTAGAGATGGGCGGTTATGCCTGGGAAAAGGCCGGGCGAATCTGGTATGTGGCGGCGCGTGACAAGTTTACCAAGAGCACGAATTTCCAATCTGCGGCGGAATTGACTTATCAGACCGCTGGTGAATTGTATGGCGAAGGCAGTTTAGAGCAACAGGCGGTTCGCAAGGGCTGGCAGGCGGTGGGCATTGACGCCGGCGGGGCGACCTCGGGCGGGTGCTTGGGCGTTTTCGCTACGTTTTTGCGTTCACTGGTCAGGTAACGACGATGCGGGTTGAATTTGTCCGTAGCGGTGGTTTTGCAGGGATGCGCATGGCCGCATCGTTTGATACCCAAAGCATGTCCAGCGAAGATGCAGCCATGCTGGAGAAGCTGCTGAAAGAGGCGGATTTTTTCAATCTTTCAGAATCTGATTTTGTACCGCCTACCGGCACGGATCGCTTTCAATACCAGATAAAAGTGAGTCGTGCGGAGGACGAGCATACGCTCGTGATCTCCGAATCTTCCCTGACGGAGAC
The DNA here is from genome assembly GCA_049969175.1 of Anaerolineae bacterium. Classification (GTDB taxonomy): domain Bacteria; phylum Chloroflexota; class Anaerolineae; order Anaerolineales; family Villigracilaceae; genus DAOUAN01. Next base: position 3,075 of record JBMFPJ010000279.1, read on the forward strand.
AGGGGCGCTGCGCGCCCTCCTCGACTTTTTAACTGCCCTTGCTCGACGCGGAGTATCCCGTCCATCAAGTTCACCTGGAAACTGAAGTTTGGAGTGACTACTCTGTTGCAAGTACGCGGTTAGGATGGCTCTGGCAAAAGAAAAGATAGAGCTGCCCGCCCCTTCCTGGG
>JBMFPJ010000280.1:0-3243 GCA_049969175.1 Anaerolineae bacterium
CCTGTATTTGATTGCCTTAATTGTTCTTTCTGTCTTCACTTATCTTTTCGTCGAAAGACCGATGCGCCAACGGCTACGCCAAATTGCTGATAAACTTATTGCCAGAAGCAACTCGTTAGTTCCTGACCAGATTCCATAAAGACTCACGAGGATCACATGCGAAAACGTTTGCTGGTGAGTAGCATTTTTCTCATTTTCGATGGTGCCTTGCTTTGGAGCATCTTCCGCCTCTCTGTGTTCCTGCGTAATTTTTTCCATTTGCGTGGTAGGTTGTTGTGGATTTTTATTGAGCCGATGGCGCAAGTTGGAGTCTTACTGGGGATTGTATTACTGGCGATTATGGGTTTGTATCCTGGCTATGGGTTGACCGCGGTCAAAGAATTGGAGCGGACCACAAAGGCTATTACTCTCTCTTTTTTCTTACTGGCAGCTACATCTTATCTTAATAAACCATTTCAAGATATTTCTCGCCTTTCGATCATTATTAGCTGGCTTCTTGCGCTGGTGGCTCTCCCATTAGTGCACTTTATTTTGCGCAATCTGCTCTCGCGCTTTGGCTGGTATGGGATTCCGGTTGTCATTTTTGGGGAACACAATGAAATGACCCAAAGTATTGTGTTTTCCTTGAAAAGAATGCGACGTCTGGGCTGGCGCCCGTTAACTGTTCTTCCCCTTGATGAAATCAACGAGAGCCGTTTGAAGAGTGTGGAAACAGATGTGGCGATTTTCATCCCATCCGAAAATTTGCCGTTCAACGCTCAAGCGCGTCTACTCAATCAACATTTTCGCAAAGTCGTTCTGATTCAGCCCGCGGGGAGCTTTGGCTCCGTTTGGGTCGAACCGCGTGACCTGGATGGGCAACTTGGCCTGGAATTTCATTATCATCTTTTTGACCCCTTTCCTCGTTATCTCAAGCGTTTTATAGATTTCACAGCCAGTTTAATTTTGTTGATCGTTCTAAGCCCTGTTCTCCTTTTTCTGGGAATCTTAATTCGCCTGGATTCGCCTGGCCCAGTTTTCTATCATCAGGAACGTTTGGGGCGAAACTTCAAACGGTTTCATGTCATTAAATTCCGCACGATGGTGATCAATGCTGAGCAGAAACTCTCTGAATTACTGCAAGAACCTGCCTTGCGCGAAGAATATGAGACGTTTCATAAGCTGAACAACGACCCGCGGATAACCTCAGTAGGAAAGTGGCTGCGACGCTTCAGCCTCGACGAACTGCCTCAACTGTGGAATGTCTTAACCGGCGAGATGAGCCTGATTGGCCCCCGTGCTTATATGCCCTCCGAGCTGAAAGATATGGGAGAATATGCGCCGATCATTTTGCGCATTCGCCCTGGCCTGACCGGTTGGTGGCAGGTGATGGGAAGGCACAACACATCTTTCCAGAAGCGCCTGGAAATGGATGAATACTACATCAGTAACTGGTCTCTGTGGATGGACTTTTATATCTTGTTGAAAACAACCATGGTTGTCCTGATGGGACGAGGAGTATAGTGTATAGTGAAAGACTGGCGATTTCGTTTAACTTACTTCCTGCTGAGCGCCATGGAAGCCCTGGGCGGACTGATTTATTTGCTCAGCCGCCCATCTGATCCCGAAAATCAGTGGATCGCTGGCTTCTCTTTACCTCGCCTGGTGATGCTCTTTTTATTTGCAAGTTTCGCCGCGGCCGGTTTTGTTGTCACCTGGAAAATCTGGCAGAAGAGAGCGTGGGAGAGCGTTCTTTTGCAAAAAGTCCAGCAATGTCCTGCTTGCCTGACTCTGCTGGATGGGGCCGTTCTTCTCTTCATCTCTTTGCTGTTGACCCCTTCTTATCGTTATGGAAAATTTCGTTATGGAACATTCCACAATTATTTTCTCGCCTCTTTGCCGGTTTTGTTTTTTTTCCTTACCATCATTTTGCAGGCTGAATTCTTTTTCTTCCTCCCCGCTCGCTTTTCCTGGCAAACGATACGAGAGCGCTTGACCAGCCGACAAGACATGCTCAAGTGGATGGTTCGCATTTGGCTGGCGTTGATTGCCCTGGCCATGCTGATCGGATGGAGCGGCGTTGGCCTGCGCGGAAAATTTAACTGGTATGAAGCCGGTGTTCCAGTGCTTACTGCTCAAGTGTGGTATAGCCTTCTGGGGGTGTTGACTGGCTATTTTCTCATCAAAAAAATCCGTGTGAAATTTACATGGCTTTCTGGTGCATCCCTCGATTGGCTCATCGCGGGCGCAATCTGGCTTGCCGCGGCCATTCTCTGGATTCGGGCACCCTTAGCCCGCAATTTTTTTGCCCCCGGTCCTTATCCACCGGGCTATGCTTATTACCCATATTCCGATGCGGCCACATGGGATGTTGGTGGTCAATTTGCTCTTATCGGTCAGGGAATTGCAAATCGCAACCCTTATGCCGATCATGCCGGCCTGATGGGGCTTTTAGCCATTTTGCATTTGTTGATGGGACAAAGCTTTGAGCGTTTGCTCGTTGTATATGTGGCCATTTTTGCTGTTTTTGCCGTCCTTCTCTATTTCCTGGGAAAATATACGCATGGCCGCTTGCTTGGTGTTTTTCTGGCAATTCTCGCTATCGTTCACGAACTGAACGCCATTGCCGCGGGCACTTACCTGAATCTCTCCCATGTCAAATTGTTGATGACTGAATTCCCCACCGGCGTGGGCTTGCTGCTTGTTGCTCTGCTCCTCATGCGTTGGCTTTCACAACCCGCCGGCAATCACGCCTATGCTCTCCCGCTGGGGGGGATTCTTGCTTTGCTGATCTTATTGCGTTTTTCAACGTTGTTTCTGCCTCTTGTCGTCTTCGCAATTCTTTTCCTGGCCTTCGGGCGCAATTGGAGAGGCGCAATGCGCGCCTCCTTGCTGGTCCTTTTAGCCACTTCGCTTGTTCTTTCACCGTGGATGTGGAGGAGCTGGCGAATTTCGGGCAACCCCCTTTTCTTCGCCCCCAAAGCCTCTCTCATCTTCCGCTCCACCTTCCGTAGCGGTGCTCCTCTCCCCCCAACCCCTGCTCCTGATCCCTCGCCATCCTCTCAATCTCACCCCTTGTTGACTCAGGCTACCCTTTTCCCATCAGAAATTTTTGCAGCGAAGGCCATTCCGCTGCTCACTTCTCCGACGTGGCGGCAAACCCTCTGGTCTATCCTCAACCATTTTGTTCACAACCTGGTCACCAGCATCCTGATTTTGCCAGTACAGCCATTTTTCCATGACCTGCGCCATAGCATCTACACG
>JBMFPJ010000281.1:0-3239 GCA_049969175.1 Anaerolineae bacterium
GTGCCCTCGGTGCGCAAGGGTTTCGTGGCAAATTTCCCCTCAATAACCTCTGCGACTGTAGAAAGTAAAGTGGCAATGCCTTCGCCGGTGCGAGCCGAAAGCGGCACCGCCGGCACGCCCAAGTCGCGGCTCAGGCTGCGAGTATCCACTTCCAGGCCTTTTCGCCGCGCCTCATCCATCAGATTGACCGCCACCACCACCTTATCGGTAATCTCCATCACCTGCATCACCAGGTTCAGGTTTCGTTCCAGAGCGGTGGCATCGGTCACGACAATGGTGCAATCGGGCTGACCAAACAGGAGGAAATCGCGAGCCACTTCTTCATCCTGCGAAGCCGAAAGCAAAGAGTACGTGCCGGGCAGATCCACCAGTTTATATTTCACCCCGTTGAACCGATACCCACCTTCGGCACGCGTGACGGTTTTCCCCGGCCAGTTGCCAGTATGCTGCTTGAGACCAGTCAGGGCATTGAACAGCGTGGATTTACCGGTATTCGGGTTACCGGCCAGGGCTACCACGCGATCAAAATCACCGATTTTGATGCCCATTTGCTCCAGTTGAGCATACGCCGGACAGGTTTCACAGCGTTCAGTAGGTAGTGCAATCTTTGTGTTCGTCATCTTATTCCTCCACGGGCTTGACCCAAATTTGAGCAGCCTGCTCTTTACGTAAAGCGATCAGCGTGCCACGGACGCGATAAGCACGCGGATCAGCGAAAAAATTCTGCAATTCGGGGTACACAATGGCCCCCGGGGTCAGGCCCAAATCCAGAAAACGGCGGCGCGAAAAACCCTGCACGGCGTCATCCAGCATCACAATCTCGGCACGCCGATTGAAAGGCAATTCAGCCAGCGGGATGGCCTGAGCCTTTGTCGCTTCGCTTTCGGGCAGCGCCGCCACGCTGATATTGGCCGCCACCGCCGGCGCCAGGCGATACTCGTTCTCGCCATCGCTCAACACCAGCCTCTGCGGTGTTCGCTCCAGGATGCGGATGACCTGTCCCAAGCGGAGTCCTACCGCCAGGATTTGATCGTAGGCCAGAGCGGGTTCATCCTCAAGATGCACGATTCGGGCGGGACGATCGGCGGGCCACGCCGTCAGCGGCGTTCCCTCCACTTTGGGCAGAATCCCCTCCCGTCCCGGAATGGGATCGCCGTGCGGATCGCGCCGGGGGTGACCGAGAGCCGCCTCTAGTTCATCTAATTGCGCCTCGCTTGACTGATGTTCGCGCCGGTGTGCTTCGCTGTGGACTTTCTCCAGCGGCATCCGTGCTTCATCAGCCAGGTAACGCTCCCACAAGCGGTGCGCACGGACAACGTGAATAGCCCAGCGTTCACCCCGCGAGGTCAGGTGGAGTTCGGTGCCGCGCGTTTCCAGCAGCCCTTGTGCTTCCATTTTTTCGATCAGGCGCATCGTCCGGGTGCGGGAAAGATCCAGCGCTCCGCTCAAAGATTCAGGCGAAGCATGGCGTCCCTGCTGTTCGCGGTCCAGCAAATGTTTGAGAGCATCTTCCACCCATTCACGCTCGCGTGCAGCCTGCCATTGGCGAACATACGCCAGCAGGCCAACGCCAGGGACAAAAAGCACTGCCAGGATAAGCAAGATGAGAATGTACCAGAGCGTCATGTCACCTCCACAAAAATTTGGGATGTGATCGCCAGTCCCAGGACGACCGGTGCGGTCTGGCCTTCTACCTGAATGGTCAGGTTGCCATCGAATTCGGAGTAATGAAGCACTCGCAAGCGGGATTCGGGCACCAGGCCGATCTCGCTCAAATAGCGGAGCAGGACCGGGTTGGCGTTGGATACCCGTTTGACGGTCGCCGTGGCAGCATCCCGCAGCGAGGCGAGCGGACGGCTGGAATCAGCCGGCATGGTAAGATCGGCGGTCGGGATCGGGTCGCCGTGTGGATCGCGCAGGGGATGTCCCAAGGCTTCAGCAATGCGCGCTTCGAAGTTTTCCGAAATGGCATGTTCCAGCCGACAGGCTTCTTCGTGGACTTCATCCCATGAGTAGCCCAGGGCATGGACCAGATAGGTTTCAATCAGGCGATGGTGCCGAATGACTTCCAGGGCAGCGCGCTCACCGGCGGGAGTGAGCGTCACCCCCTGATGTTTGCGGTAACGTACCAGGGGTGGATCGGCACTGGCCAGGCGCTGCAACATACCGGTCACCGAGGCCGGGGCTACGCCGAGCAGGGCAGCCAGCTCGGTGGTGCTAGCTGCACCGCCATTGGCCGTCAGATTGTAGATGTGCTTCAGGTAATCTTGAATGGAATGGGTGAGAAGTTCTGTCATTTGTTAGACTAAAAAAAAAATTAGGATTGACTAAATTAGTATAAGCGAAAAAATAGATGGCGTCAATGCGGGGGGAGCGGTGGAGCCACCGTGGATTGGAAATTCACGGCTTTGGCCTTGTCTTACCGCTTGCCGAGAATTGGCTGAGGTGGGACAGCCTGGAAAGGCTGTCCAGACAGACCCAGACCCCCTGACGGGTGCAGGTGCCTGTCCTACGAGTGCGGGGCAACGTAGAGGAAAATGGCCAGGAAGTGCGCCAGCGCACCGAGAATAACGAAGATGTGCCAGACTTCATGGAAGCCGAATTTTCCCGGCACAAAGTTCAAGATTTTGGTAATGTACACAATGGCGCCGAGAGTGTAGATGATGCCACCAGCAATCAGCCAGCTGAGAGCACCAAGCGGCAGGACACGCATCATTTCGCCGATGGCCGCCAGGGCCAGCCAACCCATCACAATGTAAATGCCGGCGCTCAACCAGCGCGGGGCGTTCATGATGAACATTTTGACCAGGATGCCGATGATTGCCAGTGACCAGATGAGCGTCAGCATGCCCCAGCGCCAGAAGCCCGTGAACATGATGGCACAGAAGGGGGTGTAGGTGCCAGCAATAAGCAGGTAGATAGCCGCGTGATCCAGTTTGCGCAGGGTGGCGATCACTTCGGGGCGTGCTTTGACCAGGTGATAGGTGGCACTGGCAGCAAACAGCAGGATGAGTGTCACGCCATAGATACTGAGGGGGATGGCTTTGCCCCATTTCCCCCAGCTGACGATCAGCAGGGCAATCAGGCCGATGGCGGCTATGATGGCAGCAAAGAAATGGGTCAGGCCATTGACGGGTTCGCGAAATTTTGAAAACATAAAAGTCTCCTATTTGAGTTGAGATAGACGTTGCCAGGAAACAGCTAGGCCTGTCCTACTGTGACACCGCCTTTCCAGGCTG
>JBMFPJ010000282.1:0-2163 GCA_049969175.1 Anaerolineae bacterium
GGGTCGTTGTTGGCAGAATTAATTTGTGCCAGGCGAGCGCGCAAGGCCTGCATGAAGTGATCGGGCACAAAGCGAGCGAATCCACCCGTGGCAGGTCGTGGAAGAAGATTTCCCCCATGGCGATAAAGTCGGACATTTCCTTCTTTTTGGGATTCTCTCGTTTCTCATCAACCTGACCACCCTGCGTTCGCTTCGCATCTTGACCCCGCGGCGGGTCGCCGTGACCGTGAGTCTGCTCCTCGCCCTGGCGCTTGGAATCGAAGAATGGTCGCAGCACTTTTTCCCCGCGCGAACATTTGACCTGTGGGATTTGTGCTTTAGCCTTTTGGGGGTGGGGCTGGGCGCTTGGCTGGCATATAAAAAATCCCCTCTCCGCTAGCGGAGAGGGGATGAATCTCAAGGCTAAGGCATCAGGCGTAAATGACCTTCAGCGTCGTTGACCACCGATTGTTGTTCCCACCACATGGGATAGTACTGCAGGTTGGCCCACATTTCGGCCATATCAATATAATGAGGATGGAAGGCGTGCCCCGATTGGCCGGTGGTGTGAACGGTGACGGAGCGATTCAGGTCGCTTAAATCCACGATCATCCGCATCGAAGGCAGCCAATTGACCTCGAACCCTTCACCGATGCTCCAGCCGGTGGCGTTGACAATGGATGACCCGCCGCTGGTTTCAAAGGGGCCGCGGTTGAAGAGATTCTCAATCAACCCGATACCCGATTTGCCCAGAGTCTGGTTGCGGAAGGTGGCAGTGTGCAATTCTCCCCAGCGCGGCCATTTTTGCGGGTCTTTGCCATATTGCTTCTCCAGTTGAGTTACGGTTTCAACCAGGGAGGCTATGTAAATATCATCGCGCCTCTCGATTTTGTCGGGAGTGTTCTTGTCATCCCAGAAGGGATCGGTTGGAGCTTGCACCAGGTGGCGCATCACTTCAAAATAGCGATCGCCGCCCGAAGCCGCGTAGCGCTCGGGCAGGTCGTCGTTGAAAGTGTTCTGCACCAGATTCCACCAGAACCACTGATAGATGGCTGCGGCCTGTGAATCGGCCACGCTTTGCCCATCCCACTTTTGCATCAGGTCGAGGGCATAGGCCTGATTGGGAGTGGCAGCCTTGAAATCGATCTCCTCCCAAACGGGCAGGATGGCGCGTGAACCCAGGTCAAGCGAATCGCCCTGCATTTTCTGGATGTAGGCGATGTCAATTTTGCCTGGGGCGTTTTGAATCATGTCCACGATGCGTTGGGCGCGGAAGCCGTAATCCCAATCGGCAGTGACCAGGTAGGGGTAGTCGCGGGGCGGTACCTGATTGTTGGCGGTGACGATGTAGCCCTCGGCGGGGTTGAAGGTGTAGGGCAATTCATCGAAAGGAATGTAGCCCTGCCATTCGTAATCATCTGTCCAGCCGGGGACGGGGAAACGCCCATCGCCATTTTTGCGGATGGGCACATCGCCCGGCATCTGGTAACCGATGTTGCCTTCCACATCGGCGTAGAGCAGGTTTTGGGCTGGCACATGGAAACCGCGCGCGGCCTGACGAAATTCCTCCCAGTTTTGGGCGCGGTTGAAGCCCCAAATGGCCTCAAACGGCGTGGATGGCGAAAGAGCGGTCCACTTCAGGGCGATGACGTAGTTTTCGGGCAATTGAATCCCGGCGCGCTGGCGGAAGGGTTCAAATGTTTTGTCTTTGGAGTCGCCTTTGTCCATCAGCGGGCCATAGACATCTGAAATGACTGGGCCGTGCCGTGTGGAGCGGACGGTGATTTGCACGGGTTCACCGCCGACGACCGGAATGGTCTCGGTGCGCGTTTCAAAATCTACCCACTGGCCGTTGACTTCGTATTGGTTGGGATTTTCGGGATTGACTTTTTCGATGTACAGGTCCATCACGTCGGGGCCAACGTTGGTGAAGCCCCAGGCGATTTTGTCATTGTGACCGATGACTACGCCGGGCACACCGGCAAACGTAAAGCCGGCCACTTCGTAGGGGCAGGCCGGGCCCTTGGGCTGGCAATGGAGGGCCATTTGATACCAGATCGAAGGCATTTGAATGCCCAAATGTGGATCATTGGCCAGCAAGGGTTTGCCGCTGGCGGTCCATTTGCCGGAAACCGCCCAGGAGTTGGATCCGATTCCGTCGCCCAGCGCGCCCAGCAGCAGGTC
>JBMFPJ010000282.1:2173-3229 GCA_049969175.1 Anaerolineae bacterium
CGTTGCGCTCGAGGGCGGCGAGCGCCTTGTCGGGTAGATCCGCGCGGGGGAGGGAGGTCGGCGCGGTCGTGGCTGTCCCCTCCCCGATTTTGTTGACGATCAGGGGATGATCGGCGGGGTAGGGCGGGAAGAGCTGATCTACCTGTTCGGGGGTGAGAGTCTTGAGTAAAACGGCGCGCTCGATCTCTTCGCTCATGTTGCCGCGCAAATCCCAGGCCATGGCCTTGCCCCAGGTCAGGCTGTGCACGGGGAGCCAGGGTTCAATTTTGTAATCGGGGCTGAGTAATTTTACGATGGCATATTCCAGGCTGAGGGCTGTGCCGCGGTGGTCTTTCAGGTAAGCGTTTACGCCGGCGGTGTAGGCATCCAGAATGGCGCGCGGCTCAGGCCCCAGGGCTGCCAGCTCAGCTTCGGCGGTCTGACGCCAGCCGAGAGTGCGTAGAAAGGCATCGGTTTCCACCTGGCCTTTGCCAAACATGGCCGAGAGTTCGCCGGAGCCAATGTGTCGCCAAACGTCCATTTGCCAGAAGCGCTCCTGGGCATGGACGTAGCCTTGGGCGAAGAACAAATCGTGCACGGTGCTGGCGTAAATGTGGGGGATGCCCATGTGGTCGCGGTAGATGTCCACGGCGCCATCCAGGCCAGGCAATTGGATCTCGCCGTCAATTTGGGGGAAGGATTGGGGAGCTACCTTTTGGGGCAGGTAGGCTTTGAAGTAGTAGGCGCCCCCGCTACCTGCTACCAGAGCAAGGATGAGCAAGCCGATCAATCCTTGCACAAGAAAACGTCGAATTTTCATATCTCTCCTCCGAGGATGATTTCCTGCCATTATATTCTCGGCCTGTCACTCTGCGTAGGGATGAAGTCATTCCATTGGCTGAATGGTAAAATTACGCCCATGACAGAACAGGAGGTAGGCGCCCAGCCGGATTGGTCCACGCTGATTTTGAGCCTGACGTTGTTCCTGGGCTTTCTCGTGCGCTTCTTTCCCGGACTTTTAGCCGGATTCCCGTTAAATGATGGGGGTATGTTCCTGACGATGATTCAGGACCTGCG
>JBMFPJ010000283.1:0-3215 GCA_049969175.1 Anaerolineae bacterium
ACCGTATCGAAGAAGCGCGCATCGCTGTTCGCAACATCCGCCGCGATGTGCACAACGATATGCGCGATTTCGAGAAAGAAAAAATGATCTCCGAAGATGAACTGAAACGCGGCGAAGAAGAATTGCAAAAACTTCTCGATCGCTTCATCGAAGAAATCAACCGGCTTGGTCAGGAAAAAGAAAAAGAAATCATGGAAGTGTAGCAACGACTTTTGCGTTGCTGCCAAAACAAATGAGCGATTCCCCTCTCAACATCCCCGCTGAACGAATCCCACGTCACGTAGCCATCATCATGGATGGAAATGGACGGTGGGCGCTGGCGCGTGGCCTGCCGCGGCTGGCAGGTCACCGCGCCGGCACAGAGAACCTGCGGCGAATCATCCGCGCCTCGGTGGATTTCGGGATCAAATATCTCACCATTTATGCCTTTTCAACCGAAAACTGGGGGCGACCGCCGGAAGAAGTGCAAGGGTTAATGAGCATTCTGGAAGACGTGATTGATCGGGAACTCCACGAGATTCACCAGGAAGGCGTTCAATTACGCCACATCGGCCGGCTGGATCGCCTGGCCCCTGCGCTACAAAAGAAAGTCCTCTATGCTATGGGTTTGACGCGCAACAATGACCGCCTGGTGCTGAACATCGCCTGGAACTATGGCGGGCGGGATGATATCGTGTGCGCCATTCAGAAAATCATTCGCGACGGTGTTCCAGCAGAACAAGTGACCGATGAACTGGTCAGCCGCTATTTGTTCACGGCTGGTGTCCCCGACCCCGATCTGATCATCCGCACTTCGGGCGAATTGCGTGTCAGCAACTTTCTGATCTGGCAGGCGGCGTACTCGGAGTGGTACATTACTCCCACCTTCTGGCCAGATTTTGACCGGGAAGAATATCGGCGTGCCCTGGAAGAGTATGCCCGGCGCGACCGCCGATATGGAAAAATCTCATCCACAGAGTTCCAGGGAAACAATGCTTAGGCGAACCGTCACTGCCATTTTGTTGCTCTTACTTGGCCTGCCCGCTGTGTTGCTGGGGGGGAGGCTTTACTTTCTCCTCATCGCCATATTTCTGGTCGGTGCCGCCTGGGAATATGTGCTCATGTTCCGCAAAATTGGCTATGAGGCAAATCTGCTTTTGACTTTGGGAGGCGTGCTGGCCATTCTGGCCGCCCGCGCCTTTTGGGCGGCCGCCGCCGTGCCGACCCTGGCTGGCCTGATTCTGCTGACCATGACCATTCATCTTTTCGCCTTCGAGCGCGGCCGTGACCGGGCCGCGCTTGATTTTGCCGTCACCCTCGGCGGGCTGATTTACCTGGGTTGGATTGGGGCCTATCTGATCGACCTGCGCAGCCTCCCCGCCGGAGGCTGGTGGTTGATGCTCATCTTGCCGGCGGTCTGGCTGGCCGATTCGGGAGCCTATTCGATTGGCGCGGCTTACGGCAAACACAAACTCTCCCCCCGCCTTAGCCCAGGGAAAACCTGGGAAGGCTACTGGGCGGGCGTATTCACCGGTGCTTTGAGTGGAGCCTTCCTGGCCTTTGCCTACGCCACCTGGGGGAGCTTGAACGGTCACATCACTCCTTTGCAGGGGGCCATCCTGGGCCTTATCCTTGCTGCGATCACCCCGCTTGGCGATTTGGGGGAAAGCATGTTCAAGCGCCAGGCGCATCTCAAAGATTCAGGCAACATTTTCCCCGGCCATGGGGGATTCTTTGATCGTATCGATTCCTGGCTGTGGGCGGCCGTCATTGGCTATTATTTTGTGCAATGGTTCATTCTTGGCAAAGGAGGATAAGATGAATTACATCGAAAGCAATGCTCCCACGCGCAACCTGGCATTGGACCTGGTGCGAGTCACGGAGGCAGCCGCGCTCGCTGCCGGACGTTGGATGGGGCGCGGCGACAAAGAAGCCGCTGACCGCGCCGCCGTTGAAGCCATGCGCCTGGTGCTCAGCACCATTTCCATTGACGGAACCGTGGTCATTGGTGAAGGGGAAAAAGATCAGGCGCCCATGCTTTATAACGGCGAAAAAGTCGGCAACGGCTCTGGCCCGCAAGTGGATGTCGCCGTGGACCCGATTGACGGCACTCGCCCGCTGGCGTTTGGGCGCACCAACTCAATTTCCACGGTGGCGATCGCTCCGCGGGGAACCATGTTCGACCCCGGCCCGTTTGTCTACATGAACAAAATTGCCGTCGGCCCGGAGGCCAAAGGGAAAATCAACATTGAAGCATCCATCACTGAAAACTTACGTGCCATTGCCAAAGCCAAAGGTAAGGCAGTGGAAGATTTGACTACCATCATCCTGGATCGCGACCGCCATAAGGAAATGATCGCCGAAATTCGCAAAAACGGAGCGCGCATTCGCCTCATCCCAGATGGAGACGTGGCCGCCGCGTTGATGACTGCTTGGCCCGATTCAGGTGTGGATGTGCTCCTCGGCATCGGCGGGACCCCCGAAGGTGTCATCGCGGCCTGCGCCTTGCGCGCCATGGGAGGCGAAATTCAGGGAAAACTGTACGCTCGCGACGAAGAGGAACTGCGCCGAGGACGAGAAGCCGGCTATGACTTTGAAAAAATCCTAATGATGGATGACCTGGTCTCCTCGGAAGATGTCTTCTTCGCGGCTACCGGCATTACTGACGGCGAATTGCTCAAGGGTGTTCGCTACTTTGGCGATGGCGCCCGCACCGATTCGCTGGTCGTACGCGGCCTGACGGGCACAGTGCGTCAGATCGTTGCTACCCACCGCATGGATAAATTGCACCAGTTGAGCGCCATCAAATATTAATCTCTCAACTGCCCAAATTTGTTCTTGACACAACCCCGCCTTCCCCTTATAATCCCGTTCGCTTTCCTGGCTAGCTCAATCGGCAGAGCGGGCGGCTGTTAACCGCTAGGTTGTAGGTTCGAGTCCTACGCCAGGAGCTTGACTAACATCAGGAACCACCCTGAATTTCACGACGCGCCCTGGTCTCTGGGCGTGTTGCGTTTTAGTATGAGTGATTGAATGGCAGCCCTCCCGACCCTCCTCCTCCTTCCCGAAGCCGCCCGCAAATACGGATTAGACGAGACGCGTTTGCGCGCCTTGATTGAGCAAGGTAAAATCAGGGCAGGAGTGATAGAAGGAAAAATGGTTGTGAGCGAAGAAGATGTATGAGGACAAGCCATCGAGGAGAAAGGTCTCCGCAAAGAGGATTTGCCGGAGTATAA
>JBMFPJ010000284.1:0-3205 GCA_049969175.1 Anaerolineae bacterium
GGTGGAAGGGTCAACATACAGCAAGGGGTCTTCGGGATAGTTCCCCGAAACGACCAAAACCATTTGCTCGAACGATTGCTGGCTGCCATCCGGCAGAGTTGCCTCCAGGCGCAGAGGATACAGCCCCGGCTCCAGCAACGCATGGACGCCTTGTAAAGCCACTTGCGTTTCGCCTTGCCAGGGGAAAAAGTGCAGGGGATGATCCACCAGCGCGCCGCCCAAGGTGGCGCCTGGCGCGGCCTGGACGAGAATCACGGCTGTGCCCCCCTGTTTTAGCGGCAGGCCTTTCAGCTCGGCACGCAGAAAGGGAAACGGGAGCCCGCTGGCCCGTTGGCCGGAGTCGCCCCCGGGGGCGTATAACGTGTCTCCGGGCAATCCCGCCCACGTTCCCGCGAGACCGTTGAGCGTGGTCACGCTCCAGGGGTCGGTATTCTGGCTGACGGCGACCTCCAGCAACGATTCGCCTTTCGCCGGTGACAGAATCACCTTGAGCGCCGCGGCGTTTTCCTGGCGAGGGACGATCACACTGGCACCGACGTACATTTCGGTCGGGCTGATGAGATGATTGAGCCGCTCCACCAGTTGCTGTGAGATTTGCTTGCGGCGCAATAAACTGCGCAGGGAATCCCCAAAATTTACTGTCTCCGTATCCAGAATGCCGCTAATCCCCTCCAGCCCAGGGATCACCAGCTCCTGTCCGGCGGATAAAAGATTGGGGTTGGTGAGGTTGTTGGCGCTCATCAGGTCATTGACGGAGATATTGAAACGGGCGGCGATGGTTGAAAGCGTGTCACCCGGCTGGACAATATACACCGGTCCGCTGGGCTGTTGAGCCCAAACGGTAGTGCTGGGAAGCAAGAAAATAGCAATCAGAAGCAAATGAAGGGAAAAATGTTTAGGCATTCTGAAATTTTACTCGATCGCCAATCTGGTATTCTTCCAGGCGCGAGGGATGGATTTCGAGGATGTAGCGAGCCGCTTGCCGCGGGGTATAGGCTGGTTGCCAGGAGCGTGCCAGGACTTTATCCACGACGACCATGTCTGAATTGATCCAGATGACGGCCAGATCGAAGCCAACGAAAAGCATGTGAATTGCTGCATTGAGGCGGCTATCGCCTGATTCAACCAGAAGCAGCCCCTCATCTGGAGCGAGATGGGAACGGAACATCAGCCCGCGCAGGCGGCAGACGAAGGTTTCGCAGGATTTGACTTTGGCTGGAGAGGTAAGGGGGCGAGTCTGATTTTGTACGAAAAGGAAAGAGGGCATCGTCATAAAAAGAGGCTCTCGCTCGAACAAGAGCCCTTCTCTTAATGGGGAATCTGCTGCGAAAGGACTTTTTCGACGCTATTGAGCAATTCTTGCGGACTGAATGGCTTGGTGATGTAGTCATCCACTTTGGCAATATGCATGCCCAACACGCGATCAATACTTTGGGCCTTGGCGGTGACGACGATTACAGGAATGTGGCGGGTCTTTTCATCGGCTTTCATTTGCTGATAGACTTCCAAGCCGTCCATTTCGGGCATCATCAGGTCGAGCAAGACGAGATCGGGATGTTGCTCGCGGATTTTTTTCAACCCTTCGGCCCCGCCGCTGGCGCCCGTCACTTCGAACCCTCGTCGTCCCAGGATCAGGCCGATGAGGTCGATCATCTCTGTATCGTCTTCAATACATAAAATGTTTTTTACTTTTTCAGTATCCATAGGCCACCTGTTCATATTCAAGTTTACCATAAAAGGTTTTTGCCATTCAGGCTGAATCTGGATGTACATGTTGATTTCATTAGAGTTTCATATAAAAATTTAAGCAGAGAACCCATCTGATTCATGAACTTGGTATAATGTAAACACAATTTGGAGGATTCCGTGAATTCCCGTAACCAATCGTTCATTGTCTATTTCATCCTCATCGTCGCCATTGGGGTGATGCTCTACATGGGCTTTCGAGATCAGAGCACAACCCAGCAACCTTTGACCATCAACCAGGTGGCAAAGGCCGTGCAAAATGGTGAGGTGGCCCGTATTGTCATCGAAAGTGATGACCGTATTCGTGTAATCTACAAAACCGGTGAAGAGACCGGCATCGAGTCGCACAAAGAGCCGAACGCCACTTTAGTGGATCAATTAATCCGCTTAGGAGTCACGCCTGAGCAGCTCTCCCCCGATAAAATTGCCATTGAAGTCAAACCGCCTTCTTCGTGGGCGGGTATTATCAGCAGTGCTCTCTACATTTTGCCGGTCATCTTCATGGCTGGCGTCTTGTGGTTTATTTTTCGCCAGGCCCAGGGAAGCAACAACGCGGCCATGGCATTTGGCAAGAGCCGTGCTCGCATGTTCAGTGGTGAACATCCCACGGTCACCTTTGCAGATGTGGCCGGCGTAGATGAAGCCAAGCAAGAACTGGCTGAGGTAGTGGAATTTCTCAAAGAGCCGCAAAAATTCATTCAACTAGGAGCGCGTATCCCCAAAGGGGTATTGCTGGTCGGGCCGCCCGGCACCGGTAAAACCTTGCTGGCCAAGGCGGTCTCTGGCGAGGCGGGCGTACCTTTCTTCTCCATCTCTGGCTCGGAGTTCGTCGAAATGTTCGTGGGCGTAGGCGCCAGCCGGGTGCGCGACCTCTTCGATCAGGCCAAGCGCCACTCGCCCTGCATTGTCTTCGTGGATGAAATCGATGCTGTCGGACGTCAACGTGGCGCCGGCTTGGGCGGTTCTCACGATGAACGCGAACAGACCCTCAACCAGATGCTGGTCGAAATGGACGGCTTCGATACCGATACCAACGTGATCATCATCGCTGCCACCAACCGACCCGACATCCTCGACCCGGCCCTGCTGCGCCCCGGCCGTTTCGATCGCCGTGTGACGCTTGACCGCCCCGACATGAAAGGCCGTGAGGCCATTCTGCGGGTACACGTCAAGGGCAAACCCCTCGAACCCAATGTGGACCTGGCTGCCTTGGCGCGGGGCACACCTGGCTTTGTCGGTGCCGACCTGGAGAATATGGTCAACGAGGCGGCCATCCTGGCTGCCCGCCGTAACAAAAAATCCATTGGCCAGGCCGAGCTGGAAGAAGCCATCGAGCGCGTTGTGATGGGGCCAGAGCGCAAATCTCGCCTGATCTCGGATGAAGAAAAGCGCATCATTGCCTACCACGAAGCGGGTCATGCTGTGGTCATGAACGCCATCCCGGAGGCCGATCCGGTGC
>JBMFPJ010000285.1:0-3201 GCA_049969175.1 Anaerolineae bacterium
CCGACCACGTCTGGAACTACGACGTCTATAACCAATCCAACGTGGTGGACGTTTATATCAAAAACCTGCGCCGCAAAATTGACGACGGCTTCGCCCTCAAACTGATTCATACCGTGCGCGGCGCGGGATACCGTATTTCGGCGGAATACCAGGATGAAACGGCTTAACACCCTGCGCGTCCGTTTCGCCCTGTGGACGGCGGGCTTGCTCTTTCTGGCTTTTGCTCTCTTCGGCGCGTATGTGTACGGCAGCATGGCGCGCGCCCTCTTCGCCGCCCTGGACAATTCCCTGACCCTCAACGCCTCCCAAATCGCCGCCGCCTTGAATATAGACAACGGCCAACTGATCCTGCCCGACAGCCTGGTCGAATCCCCCGAAAACGCCGCCGTGCGCGGACGCGGCTTCACGGTGCGCGTCCTGACTCCGCAGGGGAAAGCGCTCCACCAGTTTGGTCCCTACCCCAACCTGCCCCTCACCCCAACGGAATCGTTTGTCACCTACACCGAGCCGCTCAGCGAAACCTCGTTGCGCATCTATACCCAACCCGTGTACGACAATCAACAACTGGTCGCCATCGTTCAGGTGGCTCAATCGCGGGCGGATGTGCAAGAATCCTTGCAAACGCTGCTCTTCACCCTGCTGGTAAGCAGCCCGATTCTGGCGCTTCTGGCTGGCGGGGGCGGATACTTTCTCGCCGCCCGCGCCCTGGCGCCCATTGACAAGATGACCGCCACGGCGCGCAAAATCTCTGCCGAAGATTTATCCGCGCGGCTGGAGGTCGCCAACCGCGAGGATGAAGTCGGACGCCTGGCGCAAACCTTCAATGAGATGCTGGCGCGCCTGGAAGATTCCTTTCGGCGCGAGCGCCAGTTCACCAGCGACGCCTCACACGAACTGCGCACCCCGCTGACCGCCATGCAAGCCATCCTGGGCATGATGCGCGCGAAACGCCGCACGCCCGCCGAATACGAGCAAGCCATGGACGACCTGAGCGAAGAAACCGACCGTTTGCGCACCCTGGTGGAAAATCTGCTGCGGCTGGCGCGCGGCGAAAAGCAGGCCTATCACTTCGAGACGGTCAATCTCTCGCTGCTGCTGCAGGATGTGGCCGAGTCGCTGCGCCCGCTGGCCGAAGCCAAAGGCCTCGCCCTGCGCTGCGACCTCCCCGTCAACCTGCAGGTGTGGGGCGATAGCGACGAACTCATCCGCCTGTTCGTCAACCTGCTGGATAACGCCATCCAATACACCGAACGCGGCGAAGTGACCCTGCGCGCCGCGCAAGGCGAGCAGGCTGTGGTGGTCACCGTCGCGGATACGGGTCCCGGCATCGCCCCCGAACACCTGCCACACATCTTCGACCGCTTCTACCGCGTGGATACTTCGCGCTCCCGCTCGCAGCGCGGCACCGGGCTGGGGCTGGCGATTGCAAAAGAAATCGTCCGCGCCCATCGGGGGGAAATCGAGGCGCAGAGTAAAATCGGGGAAGGCACGGTGTTTACCGTGCGCCTGCCAGCCGGATGAAACAGCGTGCCGCAGGACAACCTGGAAAGGCTATCCCATCTCCCATTTTTTGTGTTATACTCCAACTGCTCCACTAAGGAGCACAACGCTTCTGGGAAATTGTTTTGATCACTCTAAATGAAGTCCCGACGCACAAGTCGGGCTTTTTTATTGTTGCAGGCAGTTCTGAAAAGAACAGCCTGATTTGCAAGAAGAAGGAAATTGGAGTTGTCAGAACAGCCCAATGAGTCTCAGTGACGATATGATCACGAGACTATCATCTGAAAAAGGACTCCAATGACCGACTTCTCTTCTCTAAACCTTCGCGCCGAAATCCTGCAAGCCATCGCCGATCTGGGCTACACAGAGCCGACCCCCATCCAGGCAGCCATCATCCCCGTCATGCTCACCCATGCCGATGTCATCGGCCAGGCGCAAACCGGCACCGGCAAAACCGCCGCATTTTCTCTCCCCATCCTCCAAAATTTTCGTCCCAACCACAAACCGCAGGCACTCGTCCTCGCCCCCACTCGCGAACTCGCTTTACAAGTGGCCGAAGCCATGCTCGCTTACGGTCGCCTGCTCAAAGTGCGCGTCCTACCCGTTTATGGCGGACAACCCTATGCCCCGCAAATCAATCAGCTCAAGCGCGGCGTGGATGTCGTCGTCGGTACCCCCGGCCGCATCATTGACCTGATCGGGCGCAAAGTCCTCGACCTGAGCGAAATCAAAACAGTGGTGCTCGACGAGGCCGACGAGATGCTCAACATGGGCTTCATCGAGGCTGTGGAGGTTATTCTCGCCGCGACGCCCACCCAGCGGCAGACCGCCCTCTTCAGCGCCACACTGCCCACCCGCATCCGCACCCTGGCCAACCGCTTCATGCAGGACCCGCAAGCGGTTTCCGTTAAACGGGCCACGCTCACCGTCCCGGCGATTGAACAGCGCTACTACCTCGTCCACGAAACGGATAAGCTAAACGCCCTGACCAATCTCTTCGAAATAGAACCCATGACCAGCGTGCTGATCTTTGCGCGCACACGTGCCGAGACAGCCCATCTGGCCAGCGAGCTTTCGCATCGCGGCTTCCCCGCCGAGGCGCTCAACGGCGACCTGGAGCAAAACGCCCGCGAGCGAATCCTGGGGCGCTTCCGCACCAACACCTTGAAAGTCCTGGTAGCGACCGATGTCGCTGCCCGCGGCCTGGATATTGACGATATTTCGCATGTGATCAACTTCCAGCTACCCGATGACCCCGAAGTCTATGTTCACCGCATTGGGCGCACAGGGCGCGCCGGCAAAACCGGCATCGCCATTTCGTTTTTTACCCCGCGTGAAAAGCGTCGCCTGCGCGAGATAGAAGCATTTACCAAACAAAAACTCACCCTGTCCAAGCTCCCTACCCAGGAAGAAATCATCCAGCACCGCGAAGCGCAATTGCTGACTCAGATGAAAACCTGGCTGGAACGGGGCCGGGCCAGGCGGGAACGGGCAATGGTGGAGCAACTCGCCGCCGAGGGGCACGATGTACTGGATATTGCCGCTGCCGCATTGAAACTGGCACGAGCCAGTGAAAAGCAACGTCCCATTGCCAACGTTGCAGAAGTGAACGAGACTCCCTATCCGTCGCGCGAAGGCTCATTGGGGCGCGCCCGCCCATCGGTCCGGGGGCGAAGCGAGCCGTTTGGTCAGGTGTCGCAC
>JBMFPJ010000286.1:0-3188 GCA_049969175.1 Anaerolineae bacterium
GGGTCATCCCGCACCAATTTTTGGCTGGCGAATACCCCATCAGCGCCAGCGCGGCCACGGCGCGCACCCGCCTGCGTGCCTTTTTGCAAGATGGCTTCAACACCTTCATTGACCTGACCACCCCCGGTGAGCTCGAACCCTACCTGCCCCTCCTGGAAAAAGAAGCCAGCCGACTGCACCAGGCGATTCACTACCACCGCTTCCCCATCAGCGACTTTGGCCTACCCACCCCCGAAACCATGCGCCAGATTCTGGACACCCTCGATGCTGCCCTGGCCAAAAACCGCAAAATCTACCTGCATTGCTGGGGCGGCGTCGGACGCACCGGCACCGTCGTGGGCTGCCACCTGGTGCGCCACGGCCTGAGCGGCGAGCAGACCCTGCGCCAGATCAACGAATGGTGGCAGCACGTCCCCAAAAGCATCTTCTTTCCTCATACCCCTGAAACCGAAGCCCAAAAATTGTTCATCCTGAGCTGGAGGGAGAATCCTCATTCCGGCGAGGCCGGCGCATGAACTGGCACGATCGCTTTCTCCAGCAAGCACACTGGAGCCATGATTTACGCGCCTATCTCTTCCGACAATGCCGCATGGATGAGGCCCAACGCATCCTCGAAGTAGGCTGCGGAACAGGCGCGATCCTGAGTGAAATCCCCGGCCCGGCGGCCCGCTTCGGGCTGGACGTGGAGGCGGGCGCGCTGGCCCAATGCCGAATCCACGCCCCCGGCGCTTTTCTGATCCGCGCCGACGCCCATCACCTGCCCTACCCTCCCGCCACCTTCGACCTCACCTTTTGCCATTTCCTCCTGCTGTGGGTGCGCGACCCGCTACAAGTGTTACGCGAGATGAAACGCGTTACGCGGCGCGGTGGCTACGTGCTCGCCCTGGCCGAACCCGATTACGAACACCGCCAGGATGAACCCCCTACCCTGCGGCAAGTTGGCCAATGGCAAAACGAGGCGCTGCGCCGCCAGGGCGCCAGGATCGATTTTGGCGCTCGCCTGGCCGAGACCTTCCATCGGGCGGGAATCGAGATCATCGAAACAGGAGCCATTCAACGGTCCGCGCCAGAAGCGCCGCAGAAAAGGGAGCAAGCACTGGAATGGGCTGTGCTGGAATCCGATCTGAGAACGGTGCTGCCGTCAGATCAGATCCAAAAAATAAAAGCCCTGGAAGAGCAGGCCTGGGTCGAGGGCAAACGAGTTTTATACGTGCCTACCTACTTTGCCTGGGGGCAAGCTTAATGAAACCTGAGTGTAAAGTTCGCGGCTTCAAAAAGCAGTATAATCACTTGCGAGAAGCTGCGGAGGTTTAACCTTGGAAGTATTACACAACGACGAACCCCAGATGGAAGCGGCCACACCGGTCGAAAAAACAAACTGGAAAGCAGTGGTATTGGACTTCGTAGAGACCATTACCCTGGCTTTGTTACTTTTTATCGGCATTAACACCGTCTCAGCGCGGGTGCGGGTGGAGGGCTTCAGCATGCAGCCCACTTTGCAAGATGGCGAGTTTGTGCTGGTCAATCGTGTAGCCTACCGCTTTGGTCAGCCAGAGCGTGGCGATATTATCGTTTTCCGCGACCCGAATAATCCCCACGGCAAAGACCTGATCAAGCGCATTATCGGCCTGCCCGGTGATACCATTGTAATTCACGATGGAACGGTTTCGCTCAACGGGCAATTGCTCCATGAGGACTACATCGCCGCCCCGCCCGTGTATAGCGGGCAGTGGGAAGTTCCTGCGGGGCACCTGTTTGTGTTGGGTGATAACCGCAACGATTCGTCCGATTCGCATTCCTGGGGACTGTTGCCCATCGAGAACGTGATTGGAAAGGCCGTGCTGATTTACTGGCCGCCGCCTGAGTGGAACATTCTCAAGCATCCTGAAGTGCTGGCATCCACACCCTAGCAGGCCTTCGCAGAAACAGCGTTGAAGAGGTACGTATGACTGACGAAACATTTGATTTCCCTCAGGCTTTCCCATGCAATGAATGTCAGGCCGGGATGATGCACCCGCGCCTGATTACTTATTTCACCTGGTTGGGCGATGAGCTGATCACCGTGCCGAATTTTCCTGCCTGGGTCTGTGATGTGTGTGGGCGTCGCGAATACGATGAACGAGCGATCTCCTGGCTGAGTATGTTGCTGAACCCAAACGCCGGCAAGCCAACTCGCAAGAAAAAAGCGGCGCATCGCACCCGACCCCCGGCCGATTCCAGCCGCCCGGTGACTGAATCCTGACCTTGAGGTGAGCATGGACAGCGCCACGCGCACTTATCGTTTCGTCCTGGCAGATATTCTCACCTCGGGTTACCGCGCCGTGGGGAAAATCATGGTGAGCAATACCGGGGCGATGGGGATGATCAACGATCCCACTCGCTCAACCCTGGAGATGCACGATGCCCGTCTGGCGCGTTTGCACATGCCGACCAAGCTGGTGGAGCATTTTGAGGTGGTGCGCATGATGAAGGCGCACATTTACGCCATTTGTCTGACGCGGCGCGAGGACCTGGGGCCACAATCGCTGGTGCGTGGCGGCTATGTGAGTATCACAGAATATCCCGTCTATGCAACGACGCAAATGTTTGAGATTGAGGGCACGTTGGAATTGCCCGGACGATTTGATTTTCATGCGTTGATGGTAGAGGGGACACGCGAGTTCATCCCCATTTTCAACGCGCGGTTGACGGCAATCTTAATCCCGGCACTGCGCATTGAAAGCGCGGCGATTATGATCAATCGGCGTCAGGTAGATTTAATGGGTTTGACCAATCAAAGAGTCAAAGAAGAGAAATAATAACCTGCCTGGAAAACCAGAAAAATTTGCTTGACAATCTCTATCACTACGTGTAAAATTCCGCACGCTTAACAACCAAATATCTGGCCGAGATAGCTCAGTTGGTAGAGCACGCGACTGAAAATCGCGGTGTCGTCAGTTCGATTCTGACTCTCGGCACTCTCGGCCGGAAAAAAAGGCCGTAGCAATGCGGGCGTGGTTCAGTGGTAGAACGTCTCCTTGCCAAGGAGAAGGTCGTGGGTTCGAATCCCATCGCCCGCTCTTTTTATTCAGCCTCTAACGCATTGCCTGAAGGAGTACCATCTGGCTGAACAGCAAGAGGCTTTCCATGGCGTCGTGGCCAAGTGGTAAGGCAAGGGTCTGCAAAACCCTGATCACGGGTTCAAATCC
>JBMFPJ010000287.1:0-3186 GCA_049969175.1 Anaerolineae bacterium
GCCTGATCAAGGTGATTAACGGCGAATTCACTGCCTCGTTCTTCGCTACAACCGATATGGCCTCGGCGCAAATTGCCTCGTTTTACCCAGGAGCGATGCGCTACGCTACCGATCAATCCCTGAAGGATTTGCCCTCCAGGCCCGATCTGGTGGTGATTTCGCCGAACGCGCCTGATGCGATGACACAATTTGCCGCTGAATGCCGCCAGTTGGGCGTTCCTTATCTTTATGATCCCAGCCAGCAGGTGTTACGCCTGGAAGGGGAAGACCTGGCCCGTGATATGGAAGGGGCATACTTCCTGTTTTGTAATGACTATGAATTTGGCCTGATTTCCAAAAAAACCGGCTGGGATCTGGCGCAAATTCTTCGCCACGTAAAAGTCGTGGTCATCACCCGCGGCAAAGATGGCGCTCATTTGTACACAAATGAGGAAGAGTATTTTATTCCAACTGTGCCTGAGGAAAAAATTGTGGATCCTACGGGTGTGGGCGATGCCTTCCGCGGCGGCTTTCTTACCGGTTTTGCCCATGGCTTTGACTGGGTGCTCTGCGGTGAAATCGGTTCGCTGGCGGCAGTCTATTGCCTGGAGCAACAGGGACCGCAGAGCCATACCTATACCCGCCAGGAATTTGTCCAGCGTTTCCGCCAACACTTCGACGATCAGGGCAAACTGGATGTGTTGTTGTAAATCTATCTGCTGAATGACTTCAGCGGATATTGAATATTGTTTAGAAGGAGTTTCTATGAGTAATTACGACGTCAAAGATATCAATCTGGCCGAGGGTGGCCGCCGTCGCATCGAATGGGCCGAACGTGAAATGCCCGTTTTGCGCCAGATTCGCGAACGCTTTGAGAAAGAAAAACCCCTCAAAGGCGTGCGCCTTTCGGCCTGTCTGCATGTGACCACTGAGACTGCCAACCTCGCCCGTACGCTGGTCGCTGGTGGCGCTGATTTGGTGTTGACCGCCTCCAACCCGCTTTCCACCCAGGATGATGTGGCGGCTGCCCTGGTGAGCATCTACGAAATCCCCACCTATGCCATCAAGGGTGAAGACAATGTAACGTACTACAAGCACATCAACGCTGCCCTGGATCACAAGCCCAATATCACCATGGACGATGGCGCTGACCTGGTTTCCACCCTGCACAAAGAGCGCCGTGATTTGCTCCCCAACGTTATCGGTGGCACAGAAGAGACCACCACCGGTGTCATTCGTCTGCGCGCCATGGCCGCCGATAAAATGCTCAATTTCCCGGTCATCGCCGTCAACGATGCCCTCACCAAGCACTTGTTTGATAACCGTTATGGCACGGGGCAATCTACAGTAGATGGCATCATCCGTGCCACCAACATTTTGCTGGCTGGCAAACGCTTTGTCGTGGCTGGTTACGGCTGGTGCGGACGTGGTTTGGCCTCACGTGCCCGCGGCATGGGTGCCCTGGTCATCGTCACCGAAGTGGATCCGCTCAAGGCGTTGGAAGCTGTCATGGATGGCTACGAAGTCATGCCCATGGAAGAAGCCGCGAAAATCGGTGACATTTTCTGCACGGTCACGGGCGACATTAACGTCATTGACGAGCGCCACTTCAAAGTGATGAAAGATGGGGCCATCGTAGCCAATTCCGGCCACTTCAACGTGGAAATCAACATCCCGGCCCTGGCGAAAATGTCCAAAGGTGAACCCAAACTGGTGCGTCCCTTTGTAGAGCAATACGAAACCGTGGATGGTCGCCGCATTCACATTTTAGGCGAAGGCCGTCTGATCAACCTGGCCTCGGCCGAAGGGCATCCCGCCTCGGTCATGGACATGTCCTTTGCCAACCAGGCCCTCGCCGCTGAATACATGGTCAAGAACGCCGATAAACTGGAAAAACGCGTTTACTCCGTCCCCCAGGAAATTGATGCCGAGATCGCCCGCCTGAAGCTGGAAGCCATGGGCGTGAAAATTGACACGCTCACCGAAGAACAGATCAAATACCTGAACTCCTGGGAAGAAGGCACCTAAAATCGAACCGTAGGTAGAGGTGCAAAACCTCGCGCCTCTACCCAAGAACGCATTCTTCTGATAAGATAACTCCGCACGCCGAACGATTCAATCCTCGGCCCCCGTTGGTCGGGGATTTTTGTGTGTAAATTCTCTCGCCTTTGCGAATCGCAGGTAAAAAAATGCTTATCGAACGAACGGATCTCCGCAACATTGCCATTATCGCCCATGTAGACCATGGCAAAACCACCCTGGTAGATTACATGCTCCGCCAGGCACGCGTCTTCCGCGAAAACCAGCAAGTCGTCGAACGTGTCATGGATTCCAATGACCTGGAGCGCGAGCGTGGCATCACCATCCTGGCAAAAAATACCGCCATCACCATTCCCGACCCACTCACCGGGCAAAATGTCAAAATCAACATCGTGGATACCCCTGGCCACGCCGATTTCGGCGGTGAAGTTGAACGCGTCATGAACATGGTAGATGGCGTCCTCTTGCTGGTAGATGCCGCCGAAGGCCCCATGCCCCAAACTCGTTTCGTGCTCAAAAAGGCGCTGGAAATGGGCCACAAGGCCGTGGTAGTGATTAACAAAGTAGATCGAAAAGATGCTGAACCGGATCGCGTTCTCAACCAGACCTTTGATCTGTTCATCGAATTGGGCGCGACGGACGAACAGGCCGACTTCCCCGTGATCTATGCTCAGGCCACTGCCGGCCGGGCGGGTCTCACTCCGGACCTCGGGCCGGATCTGCAACCCCTGTTCGATGTCATCCTTCGACAGATTCCTGCTCCCCGCGTTGACCCCGACGCGCCGTTGCAGATGCTGGTCACTTCGCTGGGATATGATGATTATCGCGGCGTCACCGCGGCAGGGCGAATCTTTGCCGGACGCATCAAAGCCGGACAAAAACTGGCCCGTCTCACCCTTTCCGGGCAAAACCTGCCCGAAGTCGCCCGTTACCTGTACACCTTCCAGGGACTGAACAAAGTTGAAATCGAAGAAGCCTCAGCAGGTGATATTGTTACCCTGGCTGGCCTGGAAGGGATTGCCATCGGTGAGACTCTGGCAGACCCGGCAAACCCGGTGGCATTGCCCACCATTCGGGTGGAAGAGCCGACGGTGCGCATGATGTTTGGAGTGAACACATCTCCCTTCGCTGGACGCGAGGGCAAATGGAGCACTTCACGCAAACTGC
>JBMFPJ010000288.1:0-3182 GCA_049969175.1 Anaerolineae bacterium
GGCTGCCGGGGGGCGAGATCGGCCACGAAAACGGCGAGCCGGCGCGGGGTCGCGGCGATGCGCACGCCGCCGTGGGCCAGATGCAGTTCCTCGAGCAGGGCCGGGACGCGGGCGGCGAGTAGTTCCTGGGCGGAATCCACGTCGGCGGCGGGAAGTTCTTCGGTTCCGATTTCCAGTAAAAAGGATGATGGACGATGAACGATGGACGGTTTCGCTTGCACGGTCGTCGGTCCATGGTCTACGGTCTTTTTAAGCAGCGGGTAGCCGAGGGATTTGCGCTCCTCCACGTAGGCTTCGGCGACGCGGCGGGCGAGTTCGCGCATGCGGCGGAAGAAGGCTTGACGTTCAGCAACGCTGATGGCGCCGCGCGTGTCGAGGATGTTGAAGGTGTGCGAGCATTTGAGCACGTAGTCGTAGGCCGGCAGGACGAGGCCGCTCTCCAGGCAGGCGCGGGCTTCGGCTTCGAAGAGGTCGTACATCTGGCGGACGCGAGGGACATCGGCGATCTCGAAGTAGTATTTGCTGTGCTGGAATTCTTCCGGGCGGCGGATTTCGCCGTAGGTGACGCGCTCGTTCCAGGGTTCGTCCCAGATGGCTTTGGCGTTGTTGAGGGCGATGAGGATGCGTTCCAGGCCATAGGTGATTTCGACAGCCACCGGGTCGAGGGTCAGGCCACCGACCTGCTGGAAGTAGGTGAATTGGGTGATCTCCTGGCCATCAAGCCAGACTTCCCAACCGAGGCCCCAGGCGGAGATGGCGGGCTGTTCCCAGTTGTCTTCGACGAAGCGGATGTCGTGCTGGCGCGGGTCAATGCCGAGGGCTTTGAGCGAGTCGAGGTAGAGTTCCTGGGGGTTGCCGGGGTCGGGCTTGAGGATGACCTGGTACTGGTAATGGACCTGGAAGCGGTTGGGGTTCTCGCCGTAGCGCCCGTCGTCGGGGCGGACGGAGGGTTCGACGTAGGCGACGTTCCAGGGTTCAGGGCCGAGGACACGCAGGAAGGTGGCCGGGTTCATCGTCCCGGCGCCGACCTGGGTGTAGTAGGGCTGGGCGATGAGGCAGCCGTGGTCAGCCCAGAATTGCTGAAGGGTGAGGATGATGGATTGGAAGGTGGAAGGCATAGGGTACTGTAATTCGTGATTGATGAGGCGTGAAAGGATTATACCTTATCGCTTGCTGAAGCGGTGAGAATCACATACAATCAGCGTCATGTCGGTAGATTTCGATTATGACATCATCGTCATCGGCGGTGGGCCGGGGGGGCTTTCCACTGCGCTGCATGTTGCGCGGGATTTTCCCCACTTGATTCCCCGTTTATTGATCCTGGAGAAGGCGCGTTATCCACGCCCGAAGTTGTGCGGCGGCGGATTGGTCGCCGATGCGGAGGTTCTCCTGGAGCGGCTCGGCCTGGATGTGAGCGAGGTGCCCCATGTGGACGCGGCGGCCATTCACTTCGATTTTGCCGGTCAGGGGTTGACGTTTTCAGTTCCAACAGGCCACGCTTTGCGCATCATCCGCCGCGATGAGTTCGATGCCTGGCTGGCGGGCAAGGCGCATCAGGCCGGCGTTGAAATTCGCCAGGGGGTCACGGTGAAAAATGTCCAGGTACAGCGCGATGGCGTGTTGATTGAGAGCGATGCAGGCAATTTTCACGCCCAGGTGGTGGTGGGAGCCGATGGCTCAAACGGTGTGACTCGCCGCTGCGCGTTACCGCAATCGCCCCTGCAAACAGCCCGCTTGCTGGAGGTTTTAACACCAGCAGATGGGCAGCCTGCGCTCCCTGGCCAACATGAGGCCGACCACGCGTATTTTGACTTCCGACCTGTTCCCCGGGGAATCGCCGGTTACATTTGGGATTTTCCCACCCAGGTCAAAGGAGAATCTAAACGCTGTTGGGGAATTTACGATAGCAACTTTCTGGCTGGTCAAAAACGTCCGCCATTGAGAAGCGTGCTGGCGGAGGAAATGGAACGAAACGGGTTAGAGATGTTTTCCTGTGAATTGCAAGGACATCCGATTCGCTGGTTCAGCCCGTTTCACCCCATCTCGACGTCACGGGTGATCCTGGTGGGCGATGCTGCAGGCGCCGATCCGCTCTTTGGGGAGGGGATCAGCATGGCGCTCGGCTATGGTCGCCTGGCCGCTCAGGCGCTGCAGCAGGCACTGCTCAGCGGGGATTTTTCCTTTCGACATTATCGTCAACAGGTATTGCGCAGCCCGCTGGGGAAGACGTTAACGATCCGCTGGGCGATTGCACAGGTACTCTATCACCTTTCCTGGGAATGGTTTCAAAAGCGCTTCTGGCGGGTCTTCCGGCCGCTCATCTTGCTGGTGGCCTGGAAATGGGTGTTAAATTGGGGAAAACGAATTTAGAACTTGCCAAATCAATGCAGGTGGCTATAATTTTACAACGCAAACGCTCAACCCCAGGGCGGAAAAATAGCACTGTGCCGAATGACAACGCGGAGCAACCATGGGTTATACCGATCTTCATATTCACACGGTCTATAGTTGGGACGCAACCACTACAGTACGCGCCGCATTAAAACAGGCCGCTGATGAGGGACTGAATGTGGTGGCAATCACCGACCACGATGAAATTATCGGTGCACTGGAGGGGCGTGAACTGGCCTCACACTTTGGGATTGAGGTCGTACCGGGGGTAGAAGTCAGCACCCGCGATGGGCACTTGCTGGCTCTCTTTGTTGAAAAAGCGCCCCCGCGTGGCTGGTCACTGGAAGACACCTTGCTTTGGGTGGGCGATCAGGGCGGGCTGGGCATCATTGCCCATCCCTTTTCCTCGTTGCCCGATAGCCCCACCCTGGAGCTGGTCTTGCACCTTTTCACTCATTCTCCCAGCCGAAAGGTGATTAAAGGGATTGAGACACACAACGCGGCCACGCAAGCCGTCAATGCTCGCGTGCAAAAGCTGGCCGAGTACCTGCCATTGGCCAAAACCGCCGGCAGTGATGCCCATGTCTTTTACGCAATCGGAATGGGACGCACTTATTTCCCTGGCAACACCAGCGCCGATTTGCGTCTGGCCATCGAAAAAGCCACCACCGTGCCAATGGTAACCAGAAAACTCTCCCCGACTTATTTGCTAAGCTGGACGCGACGCATGATTCTACGCGCCATGGGTTACGCCTCAGATACCCTTTCTGCCAGCATGTCAATCAACACAC
>JBMFPJ010000289.1:0-3180 GCA_049969175.1 Anaerolineae bacterium
GGTTTCTTGTTTCTCAGGAGAATCCCCTCCCTCAGGCAAATGCAGACTGAGCGGCATGCTCATCATCAAGGTCTCATCTGAGACAGGTTGACTGAGCGGCAACAGAACGTGAAACTGGCTGCCGGGGAAGTTCACCTCATCGTAACCGGGACTTTCTACCCAAATGCGCCCACCGTGCGCCTCGACAATGCCTTTGGAAAGGGCCAATCCCAGCCCCGCCCCGCCCCCTTTGAAGCGCGTTTTGCTGGTAGAGTGTCGCGAGAGATCACCCGATTGGTAAAACTTGGTGAAGATAATCTCGTGGAAATGTGGATCCACGCCCACTCCTGTATCGCTGACCACAATCTCCACCCCGCCATGGGGTAAATCGCCCTGATTGGGATGGAGTGATTGTGTTGTGATGGTAATCTTGCCTCCATTGGGAGTGAATTTAATCGCATTATTGACCAGATGCTGAAACACTTTTTGCAGAGAAGTCGGATCGGCTTTGAGGGTAGGCAGCATCGGTAGCTCCAGATGTAACGTTTGGTTGCGTTCTGTGAGCGCAGCCTGGTGTGCCTGGCATACCTCGCGCAAAAGTTGACTCAAATCCACCTGTTGCAGGTGAAGCTGCAGCGTGCGCGCATCGATTTGTGCCAGGTCGAACATCGAATCCATAATCTGGTGCAGCCGCAACGTGCCCTCATGGATGCCCTTAATCATTGCGCGCACGTTGGAATCGAGGCCCGGGTCTTCCAACAGCATCTCCGTATATCCCTTGATCACCGTGAGCGGGGTACGTAATTCGTGCGAAGCAATGCTGATGAAATCAGACTTGGTCTGATCCAATCGTTGTAAATCGCGATTGGCTTTTTCCAGGGCACGACGCGCCTGGCGTAATTCCGTGTTCAGGCGCAAGAGATTGTCCACCAGGCGAGCATTCTCCAGGGCTACGGCCGTCTGATTGGCCAGCGAGCTCAGCGTAATCAGGTCTTCTTCTGTGTAGCGATTGCCGCTCAGCTTGGGGCCAAAGGCCAGCAGACCGATCCACCTGCGCTTGGCGAAAATCGGCACATAGACTTCGGCCTCCAGGCGGCGGAACCACTCCCGCTCGAGTGCAGGAGCCGCCTGGAAAACGGGCAGCAGATCCAGGTCATATTGCAGAAGCGGACGTTGCTCGTTGAGGAAGTAAGAAGCAATCGGTCCGTTTTCATCCAGTCCGATGACTACGATGCGCCGTTCGGCTGGGTTGCGTACTGCCCGCAGATAGTAGGTGGTGCGGCCGCTGGCATCCACTTGCTGATCCACCAGGAAAAGAAAGCCGCGCTCCACTTCCATCGTTTCCATGATGATGCCCACTGCCACGCTTGCCAGGCGTCCCATGTCCAGGATATTGCTGATGCTCTGGCTGTATTCGTGTAATGTGCGGGCGGCATCATATTGTTCAATGCGCAGCCAGCGATCAACCAATCGCCGAACTCGGCTGAGTAATGGGGTAAACAACATAGAAAGTACCAGCGCAATGCCAGCCCCAATTAACAATGGGTTGAAGTTCGGCGCCGCTTGAAAAACCCGTTGCGAAAAGACAAAACCGGTAATGTAAAAAAGCACAATCAAAATGGTGGTGATGGAATACACCAGCAGGCGGCGAGCGATTTGCCGCACATCGGGCAAATCATGGCTGAGCGCGGCGTAAGCGATGAGCAGGGCCATGGCCAGCCGCAGCAGATTGCCTGGCAATGGTGTGCCGATGACAATCAAAGCATCATTGAACAGCATCAGAAAAAAGATCGGCGCCCAATACCACAGACGGTTTCGCAGCAAAGGCTGGCGCGTGTTGCGATATGTGCGCTGTAAGGTGATTGCCCCTGCCAGCCAGAAAACAACCCATCCCATCAGGGCCCAAGCCACCCCCAAGCGTTCGCGTGGCAACATCCATTCCCCGTTTGTCCAGAGCATTGTCGGCAAATTCAAGCGGTTCGAGAGGATCAGCCCCAAGCCTGTTCCCCAAAAAACTCCTGCACCAACCCAACCCCAAAATCCTCGTCGCAAAAAGCCGACAATCGTCAACAGCATCCAAAAGATGAGGACGGCCATGCCAAAGATCTGAAGATCCAAAAAGGCACGTTCGTTGAGGGCTGGGAACCGTCCATCGCGCCAGAATGCCTCGAAGATCGTCAAACCCATGGCCAGCAAAGCATACAGGCTGGTCAGGCTGGCCAGCAATACGCCTGTGCCCTGTCCAGATTGCCGGCGAAACGCATAGAAGATCACCAGCAAATATGCCGCGCTGAGCGAGGAAAGTAAAATAAATTGCAACAATTTCACATCCGGCGTGAACATGCCCGAAAAGTATACCCGAATTTACTGAATGAAGTATCATTGAACTACCAACCCAATCAATTTGTTAAGGTCGCCTATGCTGATTTCCCGCCGTGCTCGCCAAAAATATCAACTGGATTCGGGATTTTTCCAACCCGATGGCCGCGTCGCCTTTCGCGATTACCCTACCGCCCAGGCCTTTGCCCGGCAAATCTCGGCGCAACGCCGCGACCCCGTGCCTGCTTCCGCTTTACAGGCCCTTTCTCTGCTCGACGAGGCCCTGCGCCTGCTCATCCGGGAATATGAACATCGCGAAGGAGGGCTGCTGGCACACGCCCGTCAGCATGCCCAACAACGAACGGGTCAGGGTGTGCAACAGGCCCTGCTCCGCTTTCTGGAAGAATTTCCGCCGCTGCCGGTAATGCAGGGACGAATGACCGCCGCGGATTTTCTGGCCACTCCCCCCCCGCTGCCTGGCCATCCCACCCCCGACCTGGCTCTGGAAGGGATGCTACTGCTTCACGTCTTCAATCAAAACCCGGCGGCTCAACCGTATAAAGACCTCTTCGATGAGGAGCCTCTCACCAGCACTCCGTCCTATGCGTTGACCCTCCACTTGCTCCGCCATTTCCTGGCGCAACGTTCGGCCAGCCCGTTAGGCGGCGCTGCTAATGAATCTTTGTTAGATGCTCTGTTGGCGCCGGCTAAAGCCGCGCCGTATTCCCTGGAAGGTCAATTGCAATTCATCGCTGAAAAATGGGGACACCTTTTGGGCGAAGACTTTCGCCTGCGCCTGTTGCGTGCCATGGATTTCCTGCGTGAGGAAGTTATCCGCCAGCATGGTCCCTTTGAGATTCTTCATCAAGCCGAAGTGCCCAC
>JBMFPJ010000290.1:0-3172 GCA_049969175.1 Anaerolineae bacterium
CGGTTCAGTTGATTTTCGTATTTGATGCCCTCCAGCGCGACGCGGCCCGGCAGGGGGGTTGGGGTGATGGTGGGGGGGAGGGTAGGGCCGGGCGGCGGGGTGCGGCGGGGTTGAGGGATGAGCGTTTGGGCGTAGTTCGCGCGCGTGGTCGCCAGCACCGATTCGAAATTCACCGCCTGTGTGGGGACGAATACGGCGCGATCGGGCGGATGGATCAGATAGCTGATGCGGGCGCGTAGATTGTCCACGCGCCAGGCCAGACGGGAGTGGACGGGGGGAAGGTTATAAATCCCAATACCGAGGAGCAAACTCAATAACAGGATCCAGTACCATCGAAATTTTTTGAGCATGGGCGGGATTATAACAGAAGCAAACCTCCGAGGGTTTTACGCCCTCGGAGGTTTGGAATTTGCGGCTTATTCTTTTACTTCGCCGTCAATGACATCCCCATCAGCAGGTGGCGGCGTGGATGGCCCACCGCTGGCCTGTGCTTGGGGTTGAGCCTGGGCATAGAGCTGCTGGCTCAGCGTATGGAAAGCGTTTTGTACCTGGTCGCTGGACTGGCGGATGCGGTTGATGTCATCGCCCTGGATGGCCTGTTTGAGGTCGTTGATCTTGCTTTCAATGGCCGATCGCTCCGCGGCAGGCACTTTGTCGCCCAGTTCGCGTAAGGCTTTTTCGGTCTGATAGATCAGGTTGTCGGCGTTGTTGCGGGCCTCGATCAGCTCGCGGCGTTTGCGGTCTTCTGCCTCGTGTTGACGGGCCTCCTGCACCATGCGCTCGATGTCCTCTTTGTTCAAATTGGTCGAGGCAGTGATGGTAACCTTTTGCTCTTTGCCGGTGGCTTTGTCCTTGGCGGTCACGTGCAAGATGCCATTGGCGTCAATATCGAAGGTGACTTCGATTTGCGGGATGCCCCGTGGCGCCGGTGGGATGCCATCCAGCCGGAAGCGACCCAACGACATGTTGTCGGCTGCCAGCGGACGCTCTCCTTGCAAGACGTGGATATCGACAGCCGTTTGATTGTCGGCAGCGGTGGAGAAGATCTCGCTCTTGCGCACGGGAATGGTGGTGTTGCGCGGGATGAGTGTGGTCATCACGCCACCAAGCGTCTCCACACCCAGCGAGAGCGGAGTCACGTCGAGCAGCAAAATGTCTTTGACTTCACCCGCCAGCACGCCAGCCTGAATGGCCGCGCCAACTGCCACGACTTCATCCGGGTTGACGCCTTTGTGCGGCTCTTTGCCGTTGGTCAGCTTGCGCACCAGTTCCTGGATCATCGGCATGCGGGTGGCCCCACCCACCAGCACGACTTCATCGAGGTCGTTTACCGTCAAATTAGCGTCTTTGAGCGCGTTCTGGAAGGGGATCACGCAACGTTGTACCAGGTCCTCGGTCATCTGCTCGAACTTCGAGCGGGTCAACTTAAGCAGCAGGTGCTTGGGGCCGCTGGCATCCGCCGTGATGTACGGCAGGTTGATTTCGGTCTCCATCACGGTCGAGAGCTCGATCTTGGCTTTTTCAGCGGCCTCGCGCAGGCGTTGCAGCGCCTGACGATCCCGACGCAGGTCAATCCCCTGCTCCTTCAAAAATTCATCCGCCGCCCAGTTGACGATACGCTGATCCCAATCATCACCGCCCAGGTGAGTATCACCGTTGGTCGCCTTCACCTCGATCACGCCTTCTCCAACTTCCAGGATAGAGACATCGAAGGTGCCGCCGCCCAGATCGAACACCAGGATCGTCTCATCTTTCTTTTTATCCAGGCCGTAGGCCAGAGCCGAGGCGGTCGGCTCGTTGATGATGCGCAGCACTTCCAGGCCAGCGATCTTACCGGCATCTTTGGTTGCCTGCCGCTGACTGTCGTTGAAGTACGCTGGCACGGTAATGACTGCCTGGGTCACCGGCTGGCCAAGATAGGCCTCCGCATCGGCCTTGAGCTTGGCAAGAATCATCGCCGAAATTTCTTGCGGAGAATATTCACGGTTGGTCACCGGTATGCGGACGCGCACATCATCCGCCGGCCCGCGAACGACCTGGTAAGGCACCATCTTCCGCTCGGTTTCGACTTCTTCATAACGGCGGCCGATAAAGCGCTTAATCGAATAGATCGTATTCTCCGAGTTGATGATTGCCTGGCGCTTCGCGGTCTGACCGACGAGGCGCTCCCCGTTTTTCGTAAATGCCACCACCGAAGGGCAGAGTCGCCCGCCTTCGGCCGTCGGGATCACGGTCGGAGAGCCGCCTTCCATGACCGCCACCACGCTGTTGGTTGTTCCCAGGTCAATGCCAATGATTTTTCCCATCTTTGCACTCCTCAATTTGAAATTTGATAAAAGCATTCCATAGAACGCGAGCAGTAAATAATGATGAAAGCAAGGCAGCAGATACTTCTCGCGTGGATTGTCTGGGCATAGTCTAATCGAGGCGTGCAAGAAAAACGTTAACGCAATGTAGAAAATGGGTAAGTGCAAGGGTTGTGCTGCAGAAAGGCCTCCGGAGTCGGCAAGACTCTGGAGGCCGGAGGATGCTGGATGGCTATCTTGTTGACTACGGTTGACTGATCTTGATCCAGTCCACGTCCACTTTGACAGGCGTCACGTTGAACGACGAAACGGAAATACCCACCTTGCCCTCGCGCAGGACGAATTTGTTTTCGTCCACGGTTTTGGTCTCGAAACCATTGATGAACAACGTCAGTTTTCGCCCTTTGCAAACAATGGCATATTCGTTAACATCTTTGCCCTGTTTGATTTTGTTTGAACCGCCATCTGTGATCTTGTTGTAAACGACCTGGTGACTGGCATTGTAGGTGGCGGCATAAATGTTATACAACCCGTTGTTGGCGACGTTAAACTCATACCAGCCCTCGTCACTGTAGCGGCAAAACAGACTGATGTTGTTGTTATTTACCCCCCGGTTTTCCACGCGGGCATCCACACGCACATCCCGGTAGGTAAAAGCATCGTAGGTCACGTAAGTATAGAGATAGCGGGAAGTAATGTCGAAAGTCAGGTATCCCCCCTCGGTTTTCAAAGTCAGGCCCGATTCGTTAGCTGAAGTATCCCCTTTGATCGTAAAATAGCTCCAGTGATCATTTTGGGCATCGAAATTTTCGGTGTAGAACTGCTCTGCGGGGCTGGCTGGTTGGGGAGTCTCACTGGGGGGGTGC
>JBMFPJ010000291.1:0-3158 GCA_049969175.1 Anaerolineae bacterium
GACCGGGTAAATCATCGAATTCGCCGCGTGCCATGGCTTCCTGAATGATCTGTTCGACCAGACGTTCCAATGCCATTTTGCCTCTTTCAGACCAAGTATAGCAAAAATTGACAGCGTCAATCAACTCCTGTACACTTTTTATATGGACATAGACCTCGATCTCTATCGGCGTGAAGTGCGCGTTTCCAGCCGTCCGTTGGTGCGTCTCTCGGTGATCGATCTGTCACCGGATTGGCCTCAGCGAACGTTTGTCTTTTTGCATGGCTTTGGTGGGCAGGCCCGGCAATGGCGTTACCAGCTGCACTACTTTGCCTTGCAAAATCGTGTTATCGCTATAGATTTGCGCGGCCATGGCCTTTCTGACAAGCCCTCCGCTGGCTATGAAATGCCCCGCCTGCTGGCCGATCTGGAAGCCGTTTTTGAAACACTGGAGGTCAATCAACCGGTCGTACTCGTCGGGCATTCCTTTGGGGGAGCAATCGCCACCGAGTTTGCCCGGCAACACCCTGAGCGTGTCGAACGCCTGGTGCTCATCGCCACTGCCGGAGTGTTCAAACTCAATCCTTTTTTCCGTCTGGGGCTAAACCTTCCCAACTGGCTTTTGCGTCTGATTGCTCCTTTCACCCGTCAGTGGCTCTCGGCTCCACCTCATGCACTCAAGCCGTTTTATCTTCAAACCCTTTCTCAATGGATTGGCTGGGATAAATTCGCTGCCCTCAATCTCCCCGTCCTCGTCCTGCGCGGTCATCGCGACCTGCTGTTCGAACAACCCCTCTTTGAGCAGGTTGCCCGCACCATCCCTGCTGTCGAAGAGATCGATATCGGTGCCTCTGGACACATGGTCATGCTTGAACGCCGCGACGCGGTCAACCGCGCCATCGAACGTTTCCTCGGCGATGAAAGCCGGCGTTCCTGGCGGGACGAGAAGCCGACTCCCGTTTCATCCGGCCGCGCCCCGCTGCGACGCGCCCGTCCCTGGCTGGCTCACTACGAGCCGGGCATCCCCTACACCATCGGCGTCCCGCGCGTCCCTTTGCATCACCTGCTGCGTTCCTCGGTACGTCGTTTTCCCCTGCGACCGGCAATCTTCTTTGAAGGTGCCAGGCTGACCTATCGCCGCCTGAATCATGAAGTTAACCGTTTCGCCAATGCCTTGCTGGGGCTGGGCGTGGCTCCTGGGGCACGAGTGGTATTGCTTTTGCCCAACCTCCCCCAAATGGTGATTGGCCTCTATGGCACGCTCAAAGCGGGCATGGTGGCCGTGCTGATCCCCCCCATGACCGAACCTGACGAACTGGTGCGCCAGGTTAAAGAAAGCGAAGCCAGCGTATTGGTGACCCTGTCGAATTGGGTGGGGCTGGCACAGCGTATTCGTGCTGAGACTGGCCTGCCATTCGTGGTGCTAACCGACCCTGCCGATTACCTTCCGCTGCCCAGGCGATTACTCTCTCGCTGGCGCAATCGTGGCCTGTACCTGGATGGCGCCTTGCGCTGGCGGCGCTGGCTGTCTGGCCAGTCGCGGAAATCTCCCACCATCGAAATTTCGCCCGACGATCTGGCAGTCATTCAATACACAGGCGGTACAACAGCTCAAGCCAAAGGCGTTATGCTTTCTCACCGCAACCTGGTAGCCAATGCCCTGCAAACTCGCCATTGGATGCCGGTTGCTCAGGAAGGCCGGGAACGCTTTTTGTGTGTTGTCCCCTTCTTTCACAGCTATGGCCTGACGACGGCTCTCAATGTCCCTGTCGCCCTGGGGGCAGCCATGATTCTCAAGGCCCAATTCCAGGTCAGCGACATTTTGAAAACCATCAAACGGCATCACCCCACCATTTTCCCGGGCGTACCGGCCATGTATGTGGCCATCAATAACGTGAGGGGTGCCCGCAAATATGGCATCCAATCCATTAAAGCCTGCATTAGTGGTTCGGCTCCCCTGCCCGTAGAAGTGCAAGAATCCTTTGAAAAACTCACCCGTGGCCGCCTGGTGGAAGGGTATGGCCTCACCGAAGCCTCCCCGGTGACGCACGCTAACCCACTCAACGGCTATCGCAAAGTCGGCAGCATCGGCATCCCCCTCCCTTCCACCGAAGCCCGAATCCTCGATCTGACCGATAGCCGGCGCGAAGTCAAACCCGGTCAAATCGGTGAACTGGCCGTGCGCGGCCCCCAAGTCATGCTAGGTTACTGGAAAAACCCCCAGGCCACCCGCGATGTGCTCACCCCAGATGGCTGGCTGCTCACCGGCGATATTGCCCAAATGGATTCCGATGGTTATTTCCGCCTCATTGCGCGCAAAGCCGATATGTGGTATCCTGCCAAACCAGGCAAGCCGGCCTTTCCGCGGGATGTGGAAGAAGTTATCTACGAGATTCCCCAGGTAAAAGAAGTAGCCGTCGTTGCCGTGGCTGGTCACCCCCTTGCATTTGTCATTGCCGCCGGCGAGCGCCCCTCCCCTGAAGCCATCATTGCCTATTGCAAACGACGCCTGCCTCCCTACCTTGTGCCGCGCTTCGTCATTTTCATGGAAGATTTCCCGCGCACCTTCATCGGCAAAGTGCTGCGGCGTGAGTTAGCCCGACGTTATGAAAGATACAACACCAGCGATTGATTTTCAATCTTACAAAGTGAATTTTGTTCAGCAGGGGCGTGGTCAGCCAGTGATCCTGATTCACGGCTTGGCGGCTTCCCTCCACGATTGGGATACCCTGATTCCCGAACTGGTCAAAAACGGCTTTGCCGCCTATGCCCTCGATTTACTCGGCCATGGGGAGAGTGGCAAACCAGATTCGCGCGCCTACCAAATTTCCTGGTTATTCGATCACCTGGCCCACTGGATAGATTCCCTGCGACTAACTGCCCCTCCCATTTTGATTGGTCATTCCCTCGGCGGCTATCTCGCTCTCGAATACGCCCGACGCTTCCCTTCCCGGACCTCAAGCCTGGTCCTCGTCAACCCATTTTTTCGTCTCAGCCAGTTGCCGCCTCTCTTGCGCATCTCCTATCGTCATCCAACCTTCAATGCTACGGTGGTCAAGCGAACACCTGAATGGCTTTTCCGGCTCATTGCCGACGCCACCACTCTCATCCTGGATCACAGTAACATCGGTTTGAACACTTTGCCAGAACACGTGCGCGCCCAAACCACACTCGATTAC
>JBMFPJ010000292.1:0-3136 GCA_049969175.1 Anaerolineae bacterium
GGGTGTCCATTATATGGATATGGCCATGACACTTTCACAGCCGCACCCTGAGCGCCCCTACGAGCTCCCCGGCGTGAAACTTGGTGATTACCAGTTTGCCCGTAGCGCTGATTGGGAACGCAAAGGCTTGCTGGCCCTGGTCGGCATGGGCGTTGAGCCTGGCGTTGCTGATGTCTTTGCGCGTTATGCCCAGGACCACCTCTTTGACGAAATCGAAGAGATCGGCATCCGTGATGGATCCAATCTCACGGTAGATGGCTATGAGTTTGCCCCCAGTTTTTCAATTTGGACCACTATCGAGGAATGTTTGAACCCGCCGATCATCTGGGAAGCCGATAAGGGCTGGTACACCACGGCACCCTTTTCTGAACCAGAGGTGTTTGAATTCCCCGAAGGGATTGGAAAAGTGGAAGTGGTCAATGTGGAGCACGAAGAAGTTTTACTTGTGCCCCGTTGGGTGAAGGCCAAACGGGTCACCTTCAAATATGGTTTGGGCGAGAAATTCATCAATGTATTGAAGACCCTGCACATGCTTGGCCTGGACAAAAAAGAAAAAATCAATGTCAAGGGGGTGATGGTTGCCCCTCGCGATGTCGTCGCAGCCTGTCTGCCTGATCCGGCCCATTTGGGCGATAAAATGCACGGCAAAACCTGCGCCGGCACCTGGGTAAAGGGAGTGAAAGATGGCAAGAAAAAAGAAATTTATCTCTATCAGGTGGCTGATAATCAAGAATGTATGCAACGTTGGGGTT
The DNA here is from genome assembly GCA_049969175.1 of Anaerolineae bacterium. Taxonomy (GTDB): domain Bacteria; phylum Chloroflexota; class Anaerolineae; order Anaerolineales; family Villigracilaceae; genus DAOUAN01. Next base: position 753 of record JBMFPJ010000292.1, read on the forward strand.
GCCAGGCGGTTGTCGCTCAAACCGCCGTTGGACCAGTAATTGCAATGGATTTACTTGCTCATGGTATCTGGAAAGGCAGCGGAGTTTTGGGGCCAGAAGCCTTCCCCTCAGAGCCTTTCCTGGAGAAGATGGCTGAGTATGGCTTCCCGTATGGGATAAAAGAAATGTGACCTTCGTGAAGTGACGCAATCCAATGAGGATTGCGTCACTTTCGGCAAATTTAAATTGCTTTCTTTGCCGAACATCCATATAATTGGAAAAAACTCGAGGAGGTCGCCATGCCCTACGGTTATAACGGAAAAATTTTGCACGTGGATTTGACCAGTGGCACGCTGACGGTCGAAACGCCCCCGGAAGCCTTCTACCGCACCTACATGGGTGGTTCTGCAATGGGGGTGTATTACATCCTGAAAGAGATGCCAAAAGGTGCTGATCCCCTTGGCCCCGATAATGTATTGACCATTTTCACGGGCGTTACCACCGGCGCCAGCATCAGTGGGCAGAGCCGGGTCAATATTAATGCCAAATCACCAATTAGCGGCGCGATTGGCGATTCGCAGGGCGGGGGCTTTTTCCCGGCGGAGATGAAATTTGCCGGCTTTGATGGCATTGTAGTCAAAGGGAGAGCCGCTAAACCGGTCTATTTGTGGATTCGGGACGGAGTCGCTGAATTGCGAGATGCCTCCCATCTCGTCGGAAAAGTCACAGGGGAGGCCGAAGCCCTCATCAAGCAAGAATTGGGGGACGACAAAATTGAAGTATTGCAACATGGTCCGGCTGCGGAAAAAGGCGTGCTGTTCTCCAGTGCCGTCAGCATGTCGAACCGTAACAATGGGCGGACGGGTATGGGGCTGGTAATGGCCGCGAAAAATCTGCGCGCTGTGGCGGTTCGTGGCACCTCCAAGCCGGCCATCGCCGATCCGAAAGCGCTTACTGAACTCAACCGCATGGGACCGAAAGAAATCCCCAACAATCCGGATATGGCTGGCTTGGGAAAATATGGCACAGCCAGCGTGGTGATGCCACAGCATTCGATGGGCACCTTGCCCACCCGTAATTACAATGAGGGACAATTCGAATTTGCTGAGCAAATCAGTGGTGAAACCCTTTATGACAAATATTTGCGCGGCGCGGCGGAAGGCAAACAGGACAAACTGGGACGGGATACCTGCTATGCCTGTGTAGTGCGCTGTAAACGGGTGGTCGAGCTGGAAGGGAAATATCCGGTAGATCCCCGCTATGGTGGACCTGAGTATGAAACTATCAGCACCTTTGGTTCCTACTGCGGCGTGAATGACCTGGCAGCCATTTCGCGGGCGAACCAGATTTGTAATGCTTACGGGGTGGATTCCATCGCCTGTGGTGCCACCATTGCTTTTGCCATGGAGTGTTACGAAAAAGGAATTTTGACGAAAGAAGATACCGGCGGCATCGAATTGACCTTCGGAAATGCCGATGCCATGCTCGAAGTGTTACAGCAAATTGTCACCGGCAGCACTGACCTGGGCCGCTGGCTGGGGCAGGGATCGGAGCGAGCGGCGAAGGTGATCGGAAAAGGCGCCGATGAATGCCTGATCACCGTCAAAGGCGCCGAAGCCCCGGCGCACATGCCGCAAGCCAAACGTTCTCTGGCTCTGATTTATGCGGTAAATCCGTTTGGCGCGGATCATCAATCCAGCGAACATGACTGGATGATTGAAGAAGGGATTGCTTCTGACCTGTACATGGGGCGCCTGGCTTTGCTCGGGTTGCCCAATCGTCTCCCGCCCATGAGCCTGGGGCCTGAAAAAGTTAAATTCGCCTATCTTACTGAGGCGTTCTACTCCATGATGGATTCGGTGGAACTATGCCAGTTCGTTTGGGGCCCGGCTTGGACGCTTTATGGCCCCGCCGAAACCGCAGCAATGATCAAAGCCGTGACTGGTTGGGATGTGACTGTAGATGAACTGGTCAAAGTAGGTGAGCGGCGCTTGAACCTGATGCGGGTCTTCAACGCTCGCGAAGGCTTTGATCGCAAACAAGATAAGCTGCCCAAGAAATTCTTCAAGGCGCTTCAAGGAGAAGGCCCAACAGCCGGCATTGCGCTTTCACAGGAAGAAATTGAGACCGCGCTGGATCAATACTATCAGCTGGCTGGCTGGACAAAGGATGGCAAGCCGACCAAAGAACGCCTGGAGGCGCTTGACTTGAGTTGGGCGAGCGCATTGTTATAAAGTGTTCCTGATCTGGCAAGGAACGGGTACAACAAGAGAGACTCTCCTGTTCACCTGTTTCCTTGCCGATCTCTTTTGGGACAATTGAATTTCCTGTGTTTTTGTTTCTCTTCTGGAGTTCCTATGACTACCCCCCTTTTTGAACGAAATTTTCCTCACATGTCCCCCGTC
>JBMFPJ010000293.1:0-3125 GCA_049969175.1 Anaerolineae bacterium
AATTAGCCTTCGCGTGGGCGAGGCCAGCGGCGCACCAGATGCGCCTAAGAAAACGCTCCGCTCGCCTGGATGAAAATGCAACCTTTCGTATCCATCATTGTGCCATGTTACAATGAACAGGCTACCATCCGCCATTTGCTTGAAGCGATTCACGCACAGACCTATCCGCTTCAACAAATGGAAGTGATCATTGCCGATGGCTTATCCACCGACGACACCCGTAAGGTGATTTGGGCGTTTCAACAAGAACATCCTGACCTTGCCCTGCGGGTGGTGGACAATGTTGTCAAAACCATTCCCGCGGGGCTGAATCGCGCCTTGCAGGTAGCCCGCGGCGAGATCATTGTTCGCCTGGATGCGCATTCCATGCCTTATGCCGATTACATTGCCCGTTGTGTGGCAGCCCTGCAAGAAGGGCGGGGCGAAAATGTCGGCGGGGTGTGGGAGATTCGGCCGGGCGCCCAAACATCGGTCGCTGCAGCGATCGCCGCGGCCGCGGCTCACCCCCTCGGCGTCGGTGATGCGCTCTATCGCCTCCATGCTCGCCCCGGTGCCGTGGATACTGTTCCTTTTGGTGCTTTTCGTCGCTCGCTCATCGAGAAAATCGGCGCTTTTGATGAGACTTTACTCACGAACGAAGATTATGAGTTCAACGCCCGCGTGCGGCTTTCGGGGGGAAAGGTCTGGCTGGAGCCGAACATTCGCTCTGTTTATTTTGCGCGCCCTACCCTGGAGCAACTGGCCCGGCAATACTGGCGCTATGGATTTTGGAAATGGCGCATGTTACGCCGCTACCCGCAAACCCTGCGCTGGCGACAGGCCCTGCCGCCCCTTTTTGTGTTAAGCCTTTGCGGTGGGCTGTTCCTGGGCCTGTGGTTTCCCTGGGCTAGGCTGGCGTTCCTGCTGGAAGTCATTTTCTATTTCGCTGTCTTGCTCCTGGCCAGTTTGCCAGTGGCATTGCGGCAACGAAAACTTTTCTTTCTGATTGGCATTCCCCTGGCCATTGCAACCATGCATCTGGCCTGGGGGAGCGGATTTTTATGGAGCATGTTATCGAGTTGGTTCGGTAAATCACGAGATGGCTGATACGACCCCTTTACGTCCTGCTCTTCGCTTGCGCCCCAATGAGCAGCGGGCAATTTTGATGATCGGCGACCTGCTCTCTGCCATTGCGGCCGTTTTTGGCGCGCTCTACGTCTGGCGTGAATATTCCCGCTTTGTTTTACTTGCCCAGGGGTTTCCTCCTAACCGCATTGAGCGTATTCTAGCGATTGAAGTTCCGTTTTGGTTTTACATTTTGCCCCTGGCCTGGCTGATTTTGATGGTGGAACTCTACGAGCCACACACCGCGGCCAGCTGGCGGAAGACGGTGCGCGGCATCGCCGTCGCCGCATTTTTGGGATTGCTGGCTTACTCGTTCTTATTTACCATTCGGCAAAACCCGACTTCCTTACCGCGCATTGGCGTTGGCGCCTTTTTGCTCTTCGCTTCGCTCCTGACTTTGGGCTGGCGCGCCCTCTATATTCGCTTCTACACCACCACCGGCTTGATGCGCCGCGTGCTCATTGTGGGCGCTGGCAAAGCGGCGGCCTCTCTGGTGGAAACGTATCAGACGCTGAGACCTCCGCCGTTTAAATTGGTGGGCTTCATTGACGATGACCCACGCAAGGTGGGTAAGCCGTTTTATGGCTATCCAGTTCTTGCCACCAGTGAGAACCTGTTGAAGACGATTGAAGATTATCGCATCTCCGACCTGGTGATTGCCATCACGAAAGAAATGCGCGGTTCCACTTTCCAGGCTATCCTGGAGGCACAGGAGCGCGGCATTGAGATCACCCGCATGCCTATTCTCTACGAGGAAATGGTAGGCCGTGTGCCGGTTCACCACCTGGAGACCGAATGGATCATCCGCTCGTTTGTCGATCAGATGCGTGTGAGCGGCTTTTACGAATTGGCCAAACGCCTGATGGACATCGCGGGTGCGCTGGTGGGACTGGCTGTGTTTGTCCTCATTTTCCCCTTTGTGGCCCTGGCGACGATTATAGATAGTGGCTTTCCCATTTTGTATTCACAATCGCGCCTGGGGAAAGGCGGGCATGAGTTCAAAATTTACAAGTTCCGCACTATGTGGCAGGATGCTGAAGCGGATGGCGCTGCTCGCCTGGCGACGGAAGACGATCCGCGTGTGACGCGTGTGGGTAATTTCTTGCGCCGCACCCGTTTGGATGAGTTGCCTCAATTCTGGAATGTCTTGCGCGGTGAGATGAGCTTGGTGGGGCCGCGCGCCGAACGAGCAGAATTGGTGAATAAATTTCAAAAACGCATTCCCTTTTACCGCGCTCGTTTGCTGGTCAAACCCGGCTTGACCGGTTGGGCGCAGATCAATTATGGCTATGCCTCTACGGTGGAAGATACCGCAGTGAAACTGGAATACGATCTTTACTATATCAAGCACCGTTCCTTGTTGATGGATTTAATGATCGTCTTACGTACCATTGGCACGGTGATTCGAAGGAGCGGACGTTAACATGAAGGCACTGGTAACCGGTGGAGCCGGTTTCATCGGCTCCCATATTGTGCAGGCATTGCTGGCGCGTGGTGCCGAAGTGCGCGTGCTGGACAATTTCTCCACCGGTCGGCAGGAGAATCTTCAGGGTCTGCGCGGCCGGCTGGAAGTCCGCGAAGGAGACGTGCGCGATGCCGCCCGGGTGGCGGAGGTGGTGCAGGGGGTAGAAGTCATCTTTCATCAGGCGGCTTTCGTCTCGGTTCCCCAATCTTTGCAGGAACCACAAACCTGCTTTGAAATCAATGTGAGCGGTACGGCTACTTTACTGGAGGCAGCGCGCCGGGCTAGAGTGCGCCGCGTGGTGATCGCCTCCAGCGCGGCGGTGTATGGGGAATCGAGGGCCCTGCCGTTGAGTGAGGAAACGCCGCCGGCGCCCCTTTCGCCGTATGCGGTTTCCAAACGAGTGGATGAGATGTATGCTGCCCTCTACACCCAGGCTTTAGGGCTGGAAGTGGTCGCTTTGCGCTACTTCAATGTCTATGGGCCGCGTCAACGCCCGGATTCGATGTATGCTGCCGCCGTCCCGATCTTCATCCGCCGCCTGTTGGATTCGCAGCCG
>JBMFPJ010000294.1:0-3111 GCA_049969175.1 Anaerolineae bacterium
CAGTGTTCATCCGTGTTCATCTATGGTAAACCCCGATTTATAAAACACGCTCTAAGGAATTGTCCTCTTGACAGCCAGCCAGGCTTACTGTATCATTTCTCTACCCCCACCCCCAGGGGGGGGGGTAGGCTTTGTGAGGTCCTATGGAAAATGAAAATGTCCTTCGCCGGCTGAAAACCATTGAAGGCCACCTGCGCGGTATCATCCGCATGGTCGAGGAGGATGCTTATTGCATTGACATCATCCGCCAAATCCAGGCAGTGGAAGCGGCCTTGAATAAGGTCAGTTCCCAAATCCTGGAAAATCACCTCAACTCTTGCGTGATCACCGCAATTCAGGGCAATGATCCTGCCGAGCGAGAGCGCGTGTTGAAAGAAATCACCGAAGTTTTTGATATGTCGGCGAAAGTTTAGGAGAAAAGATGGCTGCGATGATTTCATTACAAGAACTTCAGCCATTGACCGAAGCGGTCTGCCCAACGAACGGCCGCCCTGGCAAAGCAGTGGATTCGCTCACACTCAAGGCCATGCTCAACCGGCCTTTGAGCGAGATTCGCAACACCCGTTACCGCTTTTGCCCTGACCCGGAGTGCCCAACCGTGTATTACAGCGAAGATGGCTTGCAAATTTTTACCGAAGCCGATCTGCGCGAGCGGATTTACCAAAAACATCCCGACGAGGCAGATGTGTTCGTCTGTTATTGCTTTCGACACACGGTAGGGGAGGTGTGGGAAAGGGGAATGGCTGTGGTGGAAGAGGTCAATGCTGGCGTCAAAAAGGGACAATGCGCCTGCGATATTCGTAATCCGCAAGGGAGTTGTTGCCTGGGCAATGTGCGCGCCGAGGCCAAAAAATCTCAGCCGCCAGATCGTATGCCGAAAGTTGTGTAATTTCGTACGGCGAGACATCGTCTCCGGGGGATTCATCTCGTACCACTTTTACACAAAAATCGAGATACTATCGAACGCTACCTCAGAGGAAAGGGATGAAGCAATGTTTCCTCCCTTCCCTCCGTGGTGAGTCCATCACCCGAAATTTATCATCATAAAGGAGTTTCTCATGAAAACCGTAACTTACTCCGTCCCTGCGATTCATTGTATGCATTGCACGCACACCATCGAAATGGAAGTCGGTGAACTGCCGGGTGTGCAGTCAGTTAAGGCAGATTTGAACACCAAACAGGTTCAAATTGCTTTCGATGACCCGGCCACCGAGGAGAAAATCAAATCCCTGCTGGCGGAGATCAATTATCCCGTCGCGGGAGTGATTACGCTGTAAAAATATGAGCGAAACTAAACAAGTTACCCTTCCTATCACAGGAATGACTTGTGCCAATTGCGTCGCCACCGTGGAGCGCAATCTGAAAAAACTGGATGGTGTGCATCTGGCGGTTGTCAACCTCTCCTCCGAGCGCGCCACAGTGGAATTCGATGCTTCCAAATTGAACCTCCACGATATGATCGCCCGTGTGGAGCGCGCTGGCTACAGCGTGGCGACCGGCGAGGCGGATCTGATCATCAAACGCCTGGCCGATGACAACGATGCCCGCCGCCTGGAAAAGGCACTTGCCCGCCTGGATGGCGTGCTGGAGGTGCAGGTCAATTTTGCCAACGAAAAGGCGCGGGTCAAATACATTCCTACCATCATCAGTCAGGCCGAGATCCGTCGGGCGGTGGCGGTGGCCGGCTTTGAGGCTCTCGAGCTGGGCGGTGAAGTTGAAGACGCCGAGGCCAAAGCCCGTCAACATGAGATTAATGAGCAGCGTCGCCTGTTACTGACTGGCCTGTTCTTTACCGTGCCGCTTTTCCTCTTCTCGATGGCGCGCGATTTTGGCCTGTTGGGGATGTGGGCGCACGCGCCCTGGGTGCATTATGCCATGTGGTTGTTGGCGACGCCGGTTCAGTTCTATGTAGGCTGGCAGTATTACGTTGGCGCATATAAGGCCCTGCGCAATGGCTCGGCCAACATGGACGTGCTGATCGCCATGGGTTCCTCGGTGGCCTACCTGTATTCCGTGGCGATCACCCTGGGCCTGTTGAACGGCCATGTCTATTTTGAAACGGCGGCGGTCATCATTACCTTGATTCGGCTGGGGAAATATCTTGAGGCTCGCGCCAAAGGACGCACCTCCGAGGCGATCAAAAAGCTGATGGGGCTACGCGCCAAAACGGCTCGCATCGTACGCGACGGGATGGAGGTGGAGGTGCCCGTAGACGAGGTGCGCGTCGGTGACGTGGTCCTCGTCCGCCCTGGCGAGAAAATTCCAGTAGATGGCGTGGTGATTGAAGGCCGCAGCACGGTGGATGAATCGATGCTGACCGGCGAATCGTTGCCCGTGGAAAAGAAGCCTGGCGATACGGTGATCGGTGCGACGCTCAACAAATTGGGTGTGTTGAAATTTGAAGCAACCAGGGTGGGTAAAGAGACTGCCCTGGCGCAGATCATCCGCCTGGTGGAAGAGGCGCAAGGCAGCAAGGCGCCAATTCAAAAACTGGCTGACCAGGTTTCGGCGGTGTTTGTGCCTGCGGTGATTGCTGTTGCTTTGCTCACCTTTGTGGGCTGGTATTTCTTTGGTGCCCCGGGAGATTTCACGCGGGCGTTGATTAACATGGTGGCGGTGCTGGTCATTGCCTGCCCGTGCGCTATGGGTCTGGCCACGCCGACGGCGGTGATGGTGGGAACAGGCAAAGGCGCCGAAATGGGGATTCTCTTTCGCACCAGCGAGGCGCTGGAGCGCGCCGGGCGCGTCAACGTGGTCGTGCTGGATAAGACCGGTACGATTACCAAGGGACAACCGGCGGTGACGGATATTGTGAGCGTAGACCGTGAATGCTGGCCCGAAGATGAAGTGTTGCGTCTGTCCGCTTCGGTGGAGAGGGGCAGTGAACATCCGTTGGGCGAGGCCATCTGGGCCGAAGCAACAACTCGCGGCCTGTCTTTAGCGGAGGCGTCCGGGTTTGTGGCAACGCCTGGGCACGGAGTCCAGGCTGAGGTCGAGGGGCGAAGCGTGATTGTGGGGAACGCGAAAATGTTCGAGAGCCGCGGAATCCCGTTGGGGCGTCTCGCGGCCGAGGTCGAGCGTCTGCAAGCTGAAGCGAAAACGGCCATGCTG
>JBMFPJ010000295.1:0-3085 GCA_049969175.1 Anaerolineae bacterium
TGCCCAAAGATATTTGGGGCCCCTTTGAATAAGGGCCAACCTACATCACCATTTTTTCCTCAAACACATACCCTGCCCCGCGCACGCTGGAAATGCGATTGGCCAGCGCCAGAAATTGCTCCAGCTTGCGACGCAGACGGCTTACCAGAGGGCGCAAAATTTCTGGCGCTTCGCTGTGCGAGGCATCGTAGCCTTGCACCAGCAACACCAGCTCGCGGTGTGTAAAAACCTTTCCCTCATTTTCCAACAAAACACGCAAAAGGCGCCCCTCTGCTAGAGTCAAATGTTCAAGGCGGTTTTTGTGACGAATCAAGCGGCGGGATAAATCCACCACGGTTTCATCATCGAAGACAAATTCGGGCGCGCCCTCATCCAGGTCGGTGTCTGGCGTAACACCGCTACGCGCCCGTAATTTGGCATCGCGGCGGCTCAACCCTTTTTTGACGCTGGCCACCACCTGAGCGGGCGTGGCAGGTTTGAGGAAATAGTCATGAATGCGTAAACGCAATGCCTGAATGGCTGTTTCGGTGGAACCATAAGCAGTCAGCAAAATCACCTCGGTTTCGGGCGAGATTTGACTGACCACTTGTACCACATCCAGGCCATCCATGCCTGGCATTTTTAAATCCACAATCATCAGATCAACAGGATGAGTCCGAATATATTCAATGGCGGTTTGCCCATTCGGCACAGCGGCAACATTGTATCCCTCCAGTTTCAAGATTTCTGTCAGCGATTGTCGTGCGACGGGTTCATCATCCACAATCAAAATGTTGTATCTAATTTTTTACCTCCATAAGGCAGAAAAACTCGAAAGCAAGCGCCCGGCTCCCGCTCCGCCACGTAAGTCAACGAACCGCCATGGGCAGCGACAATATTATAACTGACCGTCAGGCCCAATCCAGTTCCGCTATCTTTGGTGCTGAAGAAGGGTTCAAAGATATTCGCCTGCTGTTCTTTGGGAATACCCGGACCACTATCTTGAAACAAGACTTCAATGCCGGTTCTCAATGGGGTCACAGTAATTTCCACCTTCCCGCCATTGGGCATGGCATCATAAGCATTCAATAATAAGTTGATGAAAACCTGTTGAAGTTCTCCGTTCACACCCTGAATAGGAGAAATTCTCGATGGGGCTTTGATCTCCACCATGACCTTTCGTTCGTCCAATTGGGAGCGCATCAGGCTCAAGACGCGATGCAAAACTTCTGTCAGATCGACGTTTTCGGTGGCAACGCTGCTTGGGCGAGCAAAGTCCAGCATACGGCGAACGGTCAGCATCAGGCGCTCCAGTTCAGAGCGGGCCAGGTCAAAGTATTCTTTTCGCTTTTCGGGTGAAAGATCCTCACGACCGGCGAGATGCAGACAATTTTGCACCGATTGCAGGGGATTATTGATTTCATGGGCAATTGAAGCAGTCAGGCGACCGGCGGCTGCCATTTTTTCAGCCTGAATCAGAGCCTTTTGGGAGGCTTCAATTTGACGGACATAGGCAACCTGCTCGGCATAAAGACGAGCATTCTCCAGGGCAGCAGCCGCTTGCCGGGCCAGAATCTGGAACATTTCGACATCGGAATCGCGCAAGGCAGGACCGGTCAGCTCGCGTGCGGCGTAAAAGAGGGAGCGAAAATTCGGGCGGTGGACTAGCACAAAGATGGCCGCGCCCAGCCCCAGGTCCCGAAGGCGATCACGCAGGGTAGAAGCGCTCCGGCCGGTGACATTAATCGTCAGCATGGCGTCTTTTTCGGGAAGCAGAGTCACAATTTGTTCCATCAAATCAGCAGGGAGGGTTTTCCCCTGGCTTTTCAGGAGTTGCAGGTTCTCCTCCTCAGCGAGTAAACAACCGGAAGCCACACAATGCAGGTGCGTGCAAATGGTCTCAACGACGAGCTGCAGAAGGTGGTCGCGGCGGGTTTCAGAGAACAGGGTTTCGGTGACTTCGAAGAGAGGGCGCAAGGCGCGAATGCGGGCGGCATCGCGTTTTTTCTGGTTGTCGTCCAGGGCCTGGCGAACGGCTTCCACCAATTCGCTAGTCTGGTTGAATGGTTTCAAAATCAGTCCATCTACTCCCTGGCGCAGGGCACGGATGGCGGTTTCCACGGTGCCGAAGCCGGTCATGACCAGAATGGCGATATCGGGTTGGAGATGTTTGGCGTAAGCGATGACTTCGAAGCCATCTACCTCCGGCATGCGAATATCCACCAGCAAAAGGTCAACCGGTGTTTCTTTGAGGAAGGCAACCGCCTGGCGTGGGTCGGTGAGAGCAGTGACTTCATAGCCCGCTCGCGAAAGGACTCGCTTGCACAGCAAGGCGATAGCGGTTTCATCATCTACGACGAGAACAGAATGAATGCTCATAGGTTTTAGAGGGGCACAAGGAGCCTTTGCCGGATTCGCTTTCCACCTCGATGGTGCCGCCATGTTCGATGATAATGCCATAGGTGATTGAAAGGCCAAGGCCGGTTCCGCCACGTTCGCCTTTGGTGGTGAAGAATGGCTCAAAAATGCGTTCGCGGTCTTCGGGTTTGATTCCGATACCAGTATCCTGAACCGATAAGGTAAACCACGAACGTTGGTCACGTGGACGAACCGCAGTGGAAATGATTAATTCCCCACCTTTTGGCATGGCTTGCAAAGCATTGTGGATGAGATTGAGTAAAACCTGTTTCATTTGATTGCGATCTACGGATACCCAGGGAAGGTCGTTGGCCAGGTTGAGCGTCAGGTTGACGTTGCTGGTTTGAATCAGGTGGCGGGAGAGGGCAACGACATCGTCCACGATAGCATTCATATCAGTGGGGGTACGGTTCCCCTCGCCTTGGCGAGAGAAATCGAGTAAGCGGCGCACGACTTTGCTGGCGCGGCTCCCAATGACCATTTTCCCCCTTCGCGCCTGGCGACCACGGCCCAAGCCGCTCTGGTGTTGTGAAGAGCATCTTTCAAATGAGAATTCAATTCAGAAGTGTGCGACATACGCTATCTTTGATTATACAGCACGCCCAAATGGTACAATAGACCCCGTAGCGCGGAAATTCATTCCGCAACCTAAAGCGACATGAATGTCGCGCTACAAAATCTTCGCGGT
>JBMFPJ010000296.1:0-3068 GCA_049969175.1 Anaerolineae bacterium
GTGGCGTTGAGGATATTGTGGTGGTCACCGGTGCAGAAAGCGAAAAAGTGACCGAGATTGCAACCGGGTTTGGGGGGAAAGCGGTTTTCAACCCTGATTTTTCGCAGGGCGAGATGCTTTCTTCGCTGCAGGCCGGGCTGCGCGCTCTGCTCAGTGAGACGGCGGCGGAAGCGGCGCTGATTTGCCTGGGAGATCAGCCACAGGTGCAGGCTAAAAGTGTAGAGATGGTGATCGAGCAGTTTTGGACAACGAAACGAGGGCTGGTGGTGCCCAGCTATCAGATGCGTCGAGGGCATCCCTGGCTGGTCGCCCGCCAATATTGGAAGGCGATTCTGGCAATGCCACCCTCCGCATCGCCGCGGGATTTTTTGAGGCAGTATGCTGACGAGATCGAATATGTCGTTGTGCCGACGCCGGATGTGCTGTCCGACCTGGATACACCGGAGGACTACTTGAAATCGCGTCCGTAGCGTGTTATTTTAATTTTGGAACGGGTATTTCCAGAAAGGAGCGCAAGATGACTGACTGGGAGCTGATCACGGAGACGATTCGCAACGCGATGGAAGCGGTGGATCGAACGCAAAAGGCAGGGGAGGATTTGCGCAATCATGCCAGTGCGGAGACGTTCGACGCCTTTCGGGCGGAAATGGAAAAATTAAGTGAGCACTTGAGCCGCCTGAAGTTCGCCCTGGAGCATGAAAGCACGTTCGCACTGGATGAGTTGATTGATCGTCTGAACATGGCTTTCATTGGCCGTCCAGCCGATCATCGAAAGACGCCGCGGATTGAATAGCCGTTGTGTGTAATTGGGCATCGGATGGCAGAAAGGGGAGGGATGTGCTTTTCGCAAAATTCGATACAGGAATAACAAGCCTGCTTAGAACTTGTAGAAATAGGCATTGGTTTCGCGACGAACAAAGCCGAGGCGTTGATAAAGACGGTTTGCGGCTTCGCGGCGCGGGTTGGAAGTGAGGGCGACACCTTGCGCGCCTGCCTGACGAGCGATCTGCAGGGCCTGACGGACGAGGGCTTCGCCGATACCCTGGCCGCGCGCTTGTTCATCAACGATGACGTCTTCGATAATGGCACGCATGCCGGTAGGAACAGGATAAACGGTGAGGGAAAGGGAAGCAACAATCGGGCCGTTCTGGTCAGGGTAGCGGGCCAGCAAAAGAGTGGAGAGGGGCGAGGCCAGTAATTTTTCCAGGTGGGCGCGATCGGGGGTGGGGTTGTTGCTGGTCAGCTGAGGAATCAGGCGCTGAAAGGCAGCGACCATTTCATCGGTAACCTGGTGAGGCTGGTAGATGTACATTTTGGTTAGAAGGGGCCAGAGATCGTTTGCAAAAGGAACGGGGTATCCAAATTTTGTATCAGACCTCCGAAGTCTCTCAGACTTCGGAGGTCTCTTCACCTGACTTTCGGAATACCCCGGTGCATTTTGGGAGTTAGCGGAGGGGTTATCCGGCCGGTTCAGCATTGCTGGTGGCTTGTTCGCGAGCCGCGGTGCTGGCGCGCAGGGCATATTTGCCTTCGGCCAATAAGCGTATGACTTCGTGGACAACTTCCGTGCCCATGCCGAGGGTGATGCCGGTGAGAATGGCATCGAGAGTGGGGTCAAACTGGATGCCTGCGGAGGCCAGCAAGCGCAGGTTATTGCTCATAAAGGCCATAATCAGGCCGAGAATCACACCGCCACCGGTGGTGTAATAGCGCAGGGCTTTGCTGCCGCGCGCTAAGAGACCACTATCTGGATCAGGACTGACGATGTTGCGAATCAATTGGAGGAGGCGTTCCACGGCGAGCGAGGCCGCCAGGATAGGAGCAAAGGGGGCCAGCAGGCCAGATGTAGCATCTCCGCTGCCATCCTGCGCCACAACTGCTGGCACGACAAAGAGGGCAATCAGGAATACGATCAACAAGATGTTGAGGAAACGCGAGATGTGTTTCATGGATTTCTCCTTTTGCGAGAGGTGGAGGAATGGATACGTATAGTTAAACACAAAATCAGTTTTTTGTCACGGAGATTTTGTCAGTTTTGTCCTCATTATGTTGGTATTTCGGATTCTTTCTCTTCAGACAAAGCAATGAATTTTCGGAGGACAGGAAAGATGGTCAGTTTTTCGGACCAGAGTTTTTGCAAGATCTTTGGAGAGAGCGGGTGGAACGATGATGGCCACAGGCTAATAACAATGTAGTAGGCGACATAAAGAAAAGAGGCCAAAATAAGCCACTGGGGGACGTGAGGATAAAGCAGCAGGCCATAAATTCCCAGAGCAGCGTACAAATAGGTGAGAAGCAGGGTGATGCGACGCAAACGTAGCGTGCGGCTGGGGTAAATGTACTTGATGGGGATAAAAATCAGAAAGTTGCAAAACATGAGGATGGCAAAATTAACCCAGAGGGGCAAGCCTAAAAGCAACATGTAAATTGCCATCACATTCCAGTAATCGGGGAAGCCCTTAAAGTAATGGTCTTTGGTTTTGGCCTCAGTTTGGGTAAATTGATAGGCGGAGGTGAGCAAAATGGATGTAGCGCCAAGCAGACTTACTTTTTCCGGTAACAGGTGAGCCTCGATGAAGAAGAATGCTGGAACAACAACGTAGTTGAGGTAATCAATGATGTTGTCCAGCAATGCGCCGTCAATTGCGCTGGCATAGGTTTTGACATCCAGCCAGCGGGCGAGGGTGCCGTCAAAACCATCTACAAACATGGCCAGGATCATCCACAGGAGGGTGTGTTTCCATTGGTGCTGAAAAAATGGCAAGCAGAGCAAGAAATCCCCACACTGCGCCACTGGCGGTAAAGAGATGAACGCTCCAGGCAAGAATTATGCGGATGATGGGTGGAAGTTTTTGCATCAGATTGCTCCAGGAGGAAAGAATTCGTGCAAATTAATACGGGAGGTACATCTGGTTGCCCAATGGGCCAAGGAGAGTGATGAATTTGCTGGCAGCAGTGGAGATTTGGTCATACCAGTTGAAAAGCAACAGGGCCATCAACAGCAAGGAAAAGATCAGGGCGGGAGGAGAAATGGATTTAACGGCGACCCGGCCTGAGGTCCAGAAAAG